>JAUWNA010000058.1 GCA_030612905.1 Promethearchaeota archaeon | reverse complement strand
AAAAAAAATAAATTTTATTACAGATGGATGTGGAATATCAGTTGCTGCTGGATGTCAAACTACATTATTAATTGAAGGAAAACCAATAGAATCTGCTGAACAATTAAAATCAGAAGATATTGAGACAGCATTACATGGTTTACCAGATGATCATAAGCACTGTGCTGAACTGGCTGTACAAACATTGAAGCGTGCAATTGAAATATATAAAAACAATAAGGTTTAATTAATCTTAACATGAATACTATAGAAATCGAAAACATAGAAATTCCGATAGATTCTGATAATATAAAGCTCAAAGGTTCAATTTATTACTCCTTGAATACGCCTCCAAAAGCCCCTTTTATAATAAACCTTGCGGGATTATTAGATCATAGAGAAAGTTATTTTGTAAAGTTTTTTACAGAAAAGTTTGCGAGTGCTGGATTTTACGTCTTATCGTATGATTATCGCGCACATGGAGAGACTAAGAAGCAAACAGGTTCAAGATGGGATAAAATGGTTACTAAAATATTTTCAGATATTAAAGAAGTAATTAGTTGGGTTGTAAATGAGCAATCAGAAAGATTATTAGACGATAAGATAGTATTGTTTGGCAGAAGTTTGGGAGGAGCAATTATTTTAACTCACGGGTTTCTTGATATGAGGATAAAAAAGTTAATAGCACTATGTACTCGTTATGATTATATTACAACAAGAATAAGATTCCCTGATGAGATTATAAAACTTATAAGCCCTAAATATTATTTAAATAAGGATCAGAAAAATGATGAGAGAATCTTAATTGCCCATTGTAAAGATGATCAAAGAATTCCATTCAAGAATTTAGACCAAATAAAAAACCATCTTGGACTTAGGAAGGAAAATGTTGTACAATTCGAAACAGGGGGGCATTCATTCAAGGGGTATAGAGAAGAAATCTTTAAAATTACTCTTGAATTTTTAAAAAAAAAATAAGAATTAACGATATTAGATCAAAGTGACAATAACCAATACAACAATTACAAATGAAATAAACCATATACACCATAAGCAGTAAATTTTTGTACTATATTCATCTAATTGAGCTCGTTTCTCATTACTGATTTCCTTTCCACAATCTGGGCAATAAATTGGGAGGTCTCCGAATAGAAAACTTGCCTCTCTAAATGGCTTATTCTTGGGAAAGAACTTAACCCCGCAATTTTCACACCTAGGTCTTTTAAATTTACTTTTTGTTAATCTCATTATATTATTATTAAGTTTCTTTACATTTCTATGGATTCTCCATATTTTATATGATTTTTCTAATATATAAATTTTTTGAACGATTCTCATACTCTTGCTTAATTCTTGGGATATTTTTACTCTGTTTATTATTAAAATTATTTTCTAATTATTTCTTTTGATCAAAACTGGGAAGATATATTATTATAATAATAGTTATTAGTTTAAAAACTAAAAGTCCAAAAGCTTACTAAATAAGCTTGATAAGCTTATTTGTACTACTGTACAAATATATAAAAAAGGAATAAAATTAAAAAAAACTTTAATTATTATTAAGAAACTTTTAAAAAATATAAGAAAGAATTCATTAATTAAAATGTTAAAATTCCAATAGATAAAGTGGTATTTTATGGAAAAAATTCTTATTGTAGGTCCAGCGTCTCAAATGCTGGGAGTAAAGATTGCTAAAGAATTAAGTATTGAATCGATAAATACTGAATTTAAAACGTTTCCTGACGGAGAGAATTATCTGAGAATTAACATTGAAGATGAAACTATAATAGAAGGAAAAGCAGTCATCATCGTTCAATCAACAGGACCAAATTTTAGTGGCAACCAAAATTCAAGACTAATTGAACTAATAATGATGGTAGATTCCGTCAAACGAATGGGAGCAAGTAAAATAACCCTTGTAGTACCTTATCTTGCTTATGCTAGGCAAGATAAAGTGTTTAGACCCGGTGAATGTCCTTTTGCTCATGTGATTTTACGTATGATTAATTCTTTAGGTATAGATGAATTTTATACTGTTGATGTTCATGCTCCTGAAATTTTAGAAAATTTATCGTGTAAAACAATTAATATTGATTCAATGAAGATATTAGCAGATTACATTAAGTCGTTAAGTGAAAAAGATATTGTTGTTGTTTCACCTGACAAAGGCGCAGTCGAAAGATCTAAAGCTTTTGCAAAACATTTTGGAGAACATGTACCTGTTGATTATTTTGAGAAAATTCGGAATGTTAAAACTGGAGAAATAACTATGACGGGCAATTTAAGTTTGAAAAATAAAGATGTTGTCATTGCTGATGATATTATCGCAACAGGAGGAACGATGGCAACAGCAATCAGATTATCCAAAGACAGTGGAGCAAAAAAAGTATTCGTTGTGGCAACACACGCTTTAATGTTGCAGCATGCGAAATATCGCATCTTAAAAGCTGGAGCAGATTATATCATAGGTACTGATTCTATTGATAACGAAGTCGCTAAAGTATCTTTAGCTAAAACTATAGCAGATTATTTAAAATTCGATTAAATGCTTCTATTAATTCTGAATTATTTCTAAAACTATCTCTCTTGTTATTTTTTTTAATTCTTCTTTCGAAGAATCGTTCATAATTTTGTAGTTGGCTTTATTTATTACTTCTTTAAGGCCAAATCCTAACTCTCGTTTATCCCGTTTCATAATTTCTATAAAAGTTTTTGAATCGTCACTACGAGCACGCTTTTTTATCCTTTCGTATCGCAATTCATCACGAGTTTCAATAGCAATAACCGGAAATTTCCAATACTTACGAAATACTTCTATTTCAGATAGAGATCTTATCCCGTCCACAAAAACCACTTTATTTGTTTGGTTTTTAATCATCTCAACCGATTTTTCCGCCACAATCGCATCTCCCCCTCGTTCTCTTAATTCTTTGGCTATATTACCTAAATTTTCGTTGTTAGGCTCAATATTTTTATTTATAGCCTCTTTCCTAATCACATCGCCCATTGTTATTATTATACCTAAATCTTCAACCGCAATTAAAGCAGATGATTTACCAGAACCAGGAAGCCCGCAAAATCCAATAACGTTCATAACTTTTTAAGAATGTTTTTCGAATTAATATAAAAAGACTATAAAAGAATAAAAACCATTAATTTATAATTAATTTGTCAAAAAACTATATAAATTGATTATTTGATGAGCGGAAGAGATACTAGTAATAATGATGTAGATGACAATATCGCTGAAAAAACCGAAATCGAGAAAGAAGATAATGAAACATTGACTTCTAAATCAGATAATATTAATAAATTATCAACAAAAGAACATCATATTCAAAAATATGGTATTGATCCAGCGGAAACGCCTATTTTTATTTCATACAACGCATATAGGCGAATTATTGGCTACGCAATGCGATATGGAAATAAAGATTTACCTCAAAAATCATGGCGTGAAGTTTATGGAATTCTAATAGGCTCGATAAAAGATAATAAAGAAGTTATCGTTAAAGATGCAATCCCTGTGATGGTTGGTGATAGAGCCTATGTTGAATATAAAAGCAAACATTATGTAGATACAGCACAATTTAACACGGCAGTCTATGAAAGATCTATCCAAGATAATAAAGAAGAGTTCTTTGTAGGTTGGTGGCATACACACCCGGGTATTGGCTTTATATTTTCGCCTAGAGATATTGAAACGCAACTGTTTTATCAAGGTGTAAATCCTTTTGCTATAGCTTTGGTGTTTGATCATTGTGAAATAGAGTCTAGTATTTATTACTTAGGAATAGCGGGAATAAGGCTAAAGAACCCAGATAGAGGCATGTTTGCTACTTATTCTAATACTATAAAACTAAAATTTGAATTAAGTAAAGAAAAAATGGTAAAAAACGCTGAAAAAGAAGTTAAAAAAATTTTTAAAAACATAAAAAATGTTTTAAAGGAAGTTAAGTATATTGATGATATTTTACGACGAAGGTATTTGGCTCAACTCCAGAGAAACTTTGGTCTCATTATGATCTTGAAAAAAGAGATTAAATTAACTGATGATGAAAAAGAAGCTGAAGAGGATGACTACTATTTATACGAATGGGATCCTGATATTGACAAAAAGATTTATAGAATCCCTAAATTTAGAGAAAAAATAGAAAAAGAATTTATAAAATACGAAGATATTCTAATTAAGATAAAGAAAACTAATCAAATGGAAGATTTTGAACAAAAGAAAGATAAATTTAAAAAAAAAATTAAAGCAATGCTAGCCAAACCGAATGAATGGTATAAAAAACTAATGAACGAGTTTACTAAGCGTATTGAAATTATTTCTCCTCTATTTGATTATTTAGATACAGATGAAAGAAAAATAATTGAACACTTTGAGGAAAGAAGTTCTGAATATAAAAAGATATTAGATGATCTTAATTCTCGTTCAGAATTTAATATTTGAACTTCTAATTCTCACAAATTTTTTAATATTTAAATGTATTGAATTTAAATAACTTTTATATTACTTGGAGTATATTTAATACTTAATCTGCTTTTAAATCAAACTTAACAAATTCTTTCATGCCTAGCAATACAACATATATAATAATAAGAAATCGCGCAGATAAAGAAAAAACAATAAAAGAAGCTATTTTTGCTTTTTCTGGTGGGACTAAATCGTTACTAATAAAAGGAGAAGGCGAAGAGATTTCTACTGCTGTTGAAGTAGCAGAAATTGTAAGAAATCGCATGTATCCTTCTGTAGAAATAGAAAATGTTTCACTGGGAAGTCGTCCTTATTTCGAAAGAAGACAGCAAGGTAATTATAGAAGAAATAACAATTATGGAAAAAACAACTCAAATAATCGAAATAAAAAGGATTTAATTAGTAAAATTGAAATAACAATTTCAAAATCAAAGATCTTATGACATTTGACAACCTAGGTCCCGTACTTAATGAAACGCGGACCACAACTTTGTGCATGGTATGTGGAGATTATATTTACAAAAGAATTTACCAAGACGAAAATTCGAAAAATAAACAGAAGACAATCTTCGTTTGTAAAAATTGCTTAAGAAATGAAGAGAAGAAGAAGACGTAAAGTTCAATTTTATTTATTTGAGCTCTTAATTTTTCTCGTTTCCTTTATCAAGATATTTCTCCCAATTAAATTGCAGAATGAATTGCATAATTGCTAGAGTGATTAATAACATTACAGATTCTGTTATTACGCTCGAGATATCATTAAGTTCAATTCCCGTAGCACTAAATCCAAGTAAAATTAATAAAGGGAAAATTACATATAATAGAGTGGTGATATTCTTTCCTGCCCAGGCCCATAAAAGGCACCTAGAGAAATTTATTTTTTTATCTGACATTCCTAAAGCGATCCATAGAGGATCGTCTGGAATTGGTAGAGCTGCAGCAATAAAGATGTATAAATGCATGGTTTTTGGGTGATCTAATACCAGCTTGCCGAATCCTTGTATGTTTTCAAGTGTTTTTGAGTGAGTTCTATTAGCAATTTTTTTTGCACCTAGTCCTATTAAGAAGCCTACAAGTTCGCCAATTGCGCTCCCTAAACCCCCAACAACCGCAATTCCTAGTATTTCTAACCAAAAAGGTCCATTTAATAGTACTTCACTCAAGGTTAATCCTGCAATTGAATATTTAAGATAAATAGAATTAGAAAAAGAAAAAAGAATAAAGGGATATGGTATAGGAAACCCTATACTAGCGTTTCCTATAAGACAAATGAAAAAAGAGAATAAAAGTATTAAGATATAATCGGAACCGTCTGAAAGTCCAGTAATATCATGCCTTGACAGAATTATTACTTGTTGAATCTCTGGAACTGTTAAGAATAATATCAAATAGATAATAACCCCTAAGTAGAAAAAAACGAAAACAACAGTTAATTTTTTCGAGATTGCCATTTAGTTCTCCTTGAATTCTATTGTCTATTTAACTATTTCACCCTTGATAGTTTAGTTCCTAAACCATTTTTAGCTTGCAGAAAAAATTCTATATTTTCCGTAACTTTTCCAATCTTATTTACTTTGTTTGGCATTTCGGTATTTTCTATAAGGACTATCAATTCATCCGTTTTTGGGTTATATATAATATCTCCTTTTTCAACGATTTTAATTGATTTCGAATTATGGCCTTTATATAATTCCAAACCTGGAAGCGTCCAATAGGTTTTTGCTCCAAAACTAAATCGACCTTTTAGAACAAAAGGCATCTTATTTAGAATAGCATCGGCAGATAAGGGGGCAAAATGTCGAATTATATTAGCTTTTACGCTCCCAATCCCGAAGAGATCAAAATTTATAGATATTATTCCGCTATCAGACATAATCACTCAATAAATTTGTATATACTGTAATTAATCTTATTTTGAATGATAACTTTCGGATTTATTAAACTTTCTGGTAATAAAAGAGTGAATTAATAATGAATTTAATAACAACATTTAAATAGTCATTTCGTCATATTAATAGTTGGACAATAGTAATAATATATGCATTGGTTTAGAATACATCGTTACAATTGAAACAACTAGCTTGTTGTTGCAAAATTGATAACAGATTCTTAAGTTCTGGATTTTTTTTTATACGCCCAGAGTTAATGCTTATGCCTTGATTTCCACGCGGATTTATTTTATCATGTTCCTTTAGTGCGTTATATTGAATCACAGGAAAATTAGTTTACATTAGTATATCCCATTCCTAATAAGTTAGCACTTCGGAGCAATAATGTAATAATAGAGATATAGCAATCAGTTTAGAATTGATGTTAGTTATGGTGCAAATTGACACTCTTGCTTGATATCTTGTCGAATTAAATAATTTTTTTGATATATATGATACACGAGACATCCAAACATTAATATCTTTCAATAAAAATAATGAATTCTTACAATAGGAGCTTTGATTTAAGATTCGATTCAATGGAGTAAAAGACGCATTTCCTTTGAAACAAGAATACTAGAATATCGGAGCTACTATTGTCCATCTTTTTTTTTTTCATTTAAGATCGTTAAATCAATAGGAGAATCAATATCATAAAAATCATATTCAGGATCAATAGAAAGGGCTAAAAAGATTTCTTCTTTCTTGATTATTAAATTAACAATTTCTCTAATTGTTTTAAATCTATTACAATTTGCTAAATTTTTAATTTCCTGAACTATTCTAAAACTGAAAATAAAAATGGGTATAACTTGATGGATCGTTTTTTTATTAGTAAAAGAGCTTATAGTTCTCTGTTTGATCTCTCTGACATATGATTTTGATCCGTTTCTATTTATTTTTAAATAGGATATCGTTTTAAACAAGTTAGGATCGTAAGTTTTAAATTTTTCTTTTAACGAGCTAATTTTTATCTTTCTGTAAAAAACGATTGAATAATTCTCAAGTAGACTATAATTTTTTAATAAAAGGTTCAAAATTTCTTGCAAAAGATTGTAATCAAAAATAGTATCTCCTGGAAAGATCATAAAAACTCTATTCTCTTTATAAATTTGGTTATTTTCTGTAATGCTGAGAAAGGAATGTAATGGACCTAATTTATATCGAACTCCAGAGCGATTTACTAATATTTTATTTTTTTTATATTTATTTTTTATTTGGAAAGAATTTACAAAATCTTCAATTTGCTCACCTAAATGACCTGTTACCACTACAATTGGTTCAATCTCTAAATTTATTAAACTTGAAATTAAATGCGAAAGAATGGTTTGATTATTTAAAGATTTTATTTTAATCAGTGGCTTTGGAATATGTATCGCAATATCTCTAACACGAGTGCCTTCACCGGCACATAGTATAACACTTGTGATATTTTCCTTATTTGTATCTTTATGTTGTAACAATAGGATTTCCATCCATATCGATTATAATGGTGTGTTCTTGTTGAGCAACTGGTTTTTTAGTTTTTTCTATTAATAGTGGATAATGATCAATAATTTTTTTGCGAACAAAAACATCAATAGTTCTTTGAATCTTATTTTTTGGGATGACATTATGCTTTTCAAGCAAACGAGGCGAAAAAGGTAGTTTTTTAGTTAATTTGTTTATTTTATCCATATAATTCTTCTCTATAAAGGGTAAACTCTTCTTTGCTTTATTAAATCGATAAATATAAGATTTAGTACCATTTTCTACTATACCATTGCCAGAAGTAGCAAATGGTTCACACGCATAAGCATCTCCAGGTTTTAAAACTTGGTTATGGCTTATAGCTTTATAATTTGGAATAAAAGGACCTGCATGTAAGTTGTATCGTTTCAATTCATGGCCTCCAAGATTATAAATTGGTTCTAATCCACGCTTATTAATTTTTTTAGCAATTACATCTCCCAATTCGTATAATTTTGTGCCAGGTTTAAAAATTTCAATTGCTGCTTCAAGGGCTTCTTGAGCGGCGTCTATAATGTTTTGGAGCGTTTCATCGTTATTTATATTAAATGTTATTGCTGAATCGGCAATATAACCATCATAGTGGGAACCTATATCGATTTTCAATAATCCTTTATTAGGTACAATAGTACTATCATCGATCGGCGGACTATAATGAGCAGCTATCTCATCTAGAGACATATTAATTGGAAAAGATAACTCACAACCGAAATTTAATATTTCTTCCTCACATTTATTAGCAATTTCTAAGAATGGGACTCCTGGTTTTATTAATTTTGCAGCAAGCTTTTTGGCAGCTTTAACAGCTTTACCAGCTCTAATGTAAGATTCTATCCAATCATTTGGCATAATTTTAAATATAAATAATTAATTAAAATAATGAATTATCTTAGAAATATAAGATTTATGGAGGCTTAAGGATACAAAATTCTTAAGGGTACTCTTCCAGAATTACTGTCAGCTATTTATAGACGTCTACTACCATTCGAGGGAGGGATCTCTAAGGTTCGAGGCGATCGGGCGTTCGCGGATACATTACCGCTTCCCGAATGTCATCAAGACCACACATAAAGGTTATCCAACGAGCTATTCCTAAGCCAAAACCCGCATGAGGTGGCATTCCAAAACCAAACACATTTACATGTGATTCAAAAGATGCGGGATTTAAT
>JAUWNA010000231.1 GCA_030612905.1 Promethearchaeota archaeon | reverse complement strand
TTTTTACCACATAAAAGTTATATTTAACCTGTCAAATTGCATATTGGATCACAAACCCGGAATCGCAGTTCGCTTATGTATAATGTCTAATGCCTTAGAAATAAGTGTTATTGTAATTAAAAATATTATTGCTACAAATGTATAAATAGGAAGATAGAGCAATGTCTGAAATCCTATGTTTTTTGCTTGATTAAATATATCTGCTACTCCAATAATAGAAACGATTACAGTATATTTTGGGAGATAAGCTGCTTCGTTAGACCATGAAGGAATAACTCGGCGTAAAGCTTGTGGTAATACAATATGACGAATACCTGCGATTTTAGACATACCTAAAGATTGAGCTGCTGTTAACTGTCCCGTACTAACTGATAATATTGCCCCACGTATATATTCAGCTTGATACGCAGAACTATTAAGGCTTAATGTTAGTATACAAATTATAATTCGAGCATTAAGAAAAACAAGCGTGATATCTCTACCAAAGAATACAAAACTATTATACCAGATCCCTCTTCCCAGAGGGTTAAGAAGTAGGCTGTATATTAACCAGAGTTGGACAAGCATTGGGGTACCACGCACTATTTCAATGTATCCAGTTGCGATAGGAGATATTATCCTACCACCATATTGACGTAAAATAGCCAACATAAGACCAATAACAAACCCAATTAAAAGTGCCCAAGCGTATAACCACATTGTCATAACAAAACCTGAAAAAATTTGATCCCAAGAATTCAAAATTGTAAGGAAATCCTCTATTGGATTGGAACTGGTTTGAAATATCACTTATTTACCTCCCTATCTGATGGTTCAAGAAGTTCCTCATGTCGTCCATATAAAACATCAATTTGCCTTAGAAAATGTTTAACTCTCTCAGATTTAGGTGATTCGAAGAAATGTTTTGGTGTTCCTCTTTCAACAATCACTCCTTCATCTAAAAATATCATTTCTGATGCTACTGCTCGAGCAAATCCCATTTCGTGAGTGACAACTATCATGGTAGTTCCTGCTTTAGCAATATCTAACATAACTTGAAGAACTTCTCCTATCAATTCGGGATCCAAAGCAGAGGTAGGCTCGTCAAATAATATCAAATCTGGCTCCATTGCTAAAGCACGAGCAATACCTACACGTTGTTGTTGACCACCTGAAAGTTGGGCGGGATAATGATCTGCCCATTCTGCTAGTTTAACGCCCATTAATGCATCAAGTGCTTTTGAATGGGCTTCTTCTTTTGAAAAACCTTTTACCCTTCGTAAACCAATGCTAACATTATCAATTGCTTTGAGGTGAGCAAATAAATTAAAGTGCTGGAAAACTATACCTATTTTTACTCGCATTTTATTAAGTTTTACACCGGGTTCCGTAAGACTTTGTCCAGAGAGATATATTTCTCCCTTATCTGGTGGGTCCAACATATTAATACAACGCAATAAAGTGCTTTTCCCAGAACCGCTGGGTCCAAAAACAACTTTTACTTGTTTTTCTGCTACCTCAAAACTTATGCCTTTTAAAACTTCTAAGTCTTCATAAGACTTCCATATATCTACTAATCGTAAGACTGGTTTGCTCATCATTAATTTCCTCCCATTCCTAAATCCTTTAATTTTTTGGTTTGACGATCACCAAAAAATTTTGTTATAGGAAATGTAAACATAAAATAAAGAATTGCAGCAACAACCATAGTTATAGTTAGGAGTTGTGGATAATTGACAGTCAATTGGTTTGCTGCTTTTGTCATCTCGAAAATTCCAACATCTAGTGCGAAAGACGAGTCTTTTATAACCACTGCATATTCATTCGACCATCCAGGCACGGCTAATCGTAATGCTTGAGGCATTACTATATGGCGAAAGGTTTGGAATCGTGTCATTCCTAAAGCAAAACCAGCTTCCATTTGTCCAGGATTGACAGATAAAATTGCCCCACGGAATATTTGTGATTGGTAGGCTCCACTACGGAGAGCAAGAGCTAACGCTACGCTTGCTAATGCCCGATCCAGGGAATTTTCAAAGTACCAAAATAACCCAGGCATTCCCCAACGAAATATGTAAATCAGTACTAAGATTGGGATTCCTCTTAATAACTTCTCGTAACCACTCGCCAACCATACAAGCTCTCTAGGTCCATAAACATTCATTAATGACAGAGCTATACCTAGCATAAAACCTAAAATTAAGCCAAATATAGTAAGCACTAGTGTATTGGGCAACCCCCTAGTAATAATATAAAAAAAAATAGATGAAAGGTCTGGAGTTTCGCTCACCCAAACCACATTGTTATCATACTATAGATCCAACCCGATTGATACCCATCAAGGATGACATTATTTATTTCGTATAAAAGTTCGGGTTCTCCATGTCTTGTCCATAGAGCTAAAGGCTCAGAAGGAGTACTAAAAATGATTTTAAGGGCATAAGTTTGATTGAAAGCGGTAAAAATTGGTTCATCAACATAGGCCGCATCTATTCCACCAATATCTAGATCTGCCATAAGCAAATCAGCTCTAGCAAAAGTTATAAGATCGACCCCTACTATCATCCCTAAAGCCACTAATTCATCCTGCATTACGGTACCAGATTGTACACCAACTATATAGGCTGTGAGATTATCTAAATGTGTTATAGTGAGTGAAGAAGTTTGTTTTACCACCACAGCTTGGCTAACAGTGATATAGGTAGATGATGGAGCAAGTTGTTGAGCGCGTTGCTCGTTATAAGTCATTGCGGCTGCAATCATGTCAATCTCACCTGATATACAGGCACCAATAAGGGAATCAAAAGGAATGTCACTCCATTCAACTGTGACACCAATAGCATCGCCTATCATTTCTGTAACATCTACATCAAATCCCTCAATCAGGTCTAAAGTAACATTATAATTTTCAAATGGAGGATAATCCGCACTTGTACCAACTTTAATAGTACCTCTTGATTTAATCTGAGAAAGTAATGATGTGCCTTCTGGTGTGGTAATAGGCGAAGGAATAAACCAACCACCTAGTAATCCCACTCCTAAAGCTATTACTATTCCTAAGACAGCAAATTCTCTTTTCATATGACGATACACCTCGTCTTTATTATTTTTATTTTAAATTTATTTAGTGTTGTATTTTAGATTATTTGATACAGAAGATAAATGTTATAGGTAGGCTTATAAAGATTTTCATTTCTACCTTATAATATCAATATTTAATCTTAGAATGTTAATTAAATTATCATTTCTCTAATAAAAATTATAAGTCTTCTTTTTGAAACACTCGCAAAGGAGCAAAGGAATAAAAAAAAAGAATAAAAAATTATTTAGTTTTCAAAACAAGGGTTATTGCTCGAGTTAGGCGTATTACCTCAATGATTTTTCCTTTTGTAACTTTTATTTGTTCTCTGCTAATCGCATGAGTGAAATCTCCCTTCCCATTGCAAATTTTTACAATTGCGTTATTATCTCCCGTTATAATTATGTTAGGATCAGAAGCGGTATCATTAATCAGTTCAGCCTTTCTTCCTTTTACCTTAAGATAAAAAGAATCCTCGTTATCCAAGTTAAATTGGAAAATCATATCCCAATCAACTTCTTTACCACTAATATTAGTAACAAAAACGGCGTCAACTTTTGCGTTCCCGCTCATTTTTTCAACGATTTTACTTAAACTTTCACTTGCAATACCCAATTTTACTCACCACCTTCAAATTCTGGTTTATTAATCCATCTTTCCCACTCATCTTCGGGAACAAAAAAAAAGTCTGTCATTCTTCCTTCTCGGTCCTCTCTCTTTTTAAACACTGCTTTAACTCGTTGTCCTTTCTTAATTTTTGAAGGCACTAAATTTTCTGAAAATACACCTTGAAACAATGCTGTATCTGCATCATCTAATTTAATAAAGGCACAACCGTAAGGAACATTTTGAATAAACTCAGCGGCCCCATACCACACTATCGTACTAATTTGAATCGTACCCGCGTGGGGGAGCTCAATCCAATCGGTATCTTCATAGCATTCTGAACAGTTAATTCTTGGAGGCATCCATACTTTCCCGCACTTCTTGCATTTTGTTCCTAATATCTTCTTATTATTCTTTAATTCTATGAAGAATTTTGATTGCCCTCCCATAGTATACTTATATTCTATTAGAATTTTATCCCTAATTTCATGTGAATGAAATTCTTCGCTCATGGTTTTTTCAACCCCTCCTCGTTTGCCATTACGATTACAGCTGCATATGCGGCGCCTGGACCTCCAATAGAATGAGATATAGCTCTCCCTTTAGTAATTGGTACTTGATGTTTACCTGATTCCCCTCTTAATTGAAGAGTAGCCTCTCCAGTACTCATAATACCCGTCGCACCAACAGCATGTCCACAACCTATCAATCCGCCTGAAGGACAACACGG
>JAUWNA010000210.1 GCA_030612905.1 Promethearchaeota archaeon | reverse complement strand
TTAGAATGCAACGGTACTTTCACGCGAGCGAGATTAAGTATAAGAGCGACTAACGAAAATCGCGTAGGTCAATGGGCTTATTACGACGAAGCAACCGAAGAATGGGTTAGCGTTCCAACAACCATAGAAGATGGTTATCTGACTGCTGAAGTATCTCATTTTTCTACATGGACTATACTTATACCTGACTACACAATTTTAATCATTGGATTGAGCATTGGTGGCGTTATCGCTTTACTAGTAATCGGATCAGTAATCTATTTGAAAAAGAGAAAATAATCAATAAAATAATTATCTAAAACCAATATTTTTTTTTATTTTTTAATTAGAATATTATAACGATCAATAAATGGATTATCTAAATGTTTAAATTAAAATTAAGGAACAAATCAAATTTCAGCGTTCTTATATTACTTTTAATCTTTATTAATTTTAGTTTCTTAATATCTAATGTTTTATCTCAAAGAACTGAAAATATCTCCGGTTTTTATACTCAAGCTCAAATTTATCCTAACGAATCTGTGAAATATATTTTTTCTAACAATATAATTTTTGAAATCTCGACAGATTCTTTTATTGACTTAGAAATCCAATATGAAACTAAAATTGAAAATCGTCAAATTTTATTTCTTATTAATAATAGTTATCCGATTACGTTAAATATCACCTCTAAAGTAACTATGCAAAGTTTTGGGATGGCTAGACCTCCTCAAGGACCAAAAAAAGGAGATGCTCAATTTCAGTACAGGTATGATTGCATCTTTCAAATAAATACTAACACAACGATAGAAAATATGACTATTAGTAGTATTAAAAAATCTCTATACGGCTTTAATCCAAGTAATAGTTATTCATTGGCTTTATACGAACCTTCGCAAGAATCGTGGGAAGTAATCAATACATTTGAACAATTTAATGATTCCAGTTCTGAATATTCTTTAGAGGGATCTCTTATTAACTTGCAAGCAGACACAGAATATTACATTACTTTTTTCGAGATTATTGAGGTTTTTGATAATTGGTTTTGGGTTGTCTTTTTGATAGTTGGTGCAATTGGGATAGCATCGCTTGCTATTTTAATTTCAAAAAAAGATTATTTCCAATACTTAAAAACTAGAACGATTCCAATTGAGAAGGGCGCTCATCGACTAAGCTTAGAGGACGTATTAGAGAACGAAAATAGGAATAAAATAATCGATTTAATTCTAAATGAACCTGGTATTCATTTCAACGAGTTATTAAGAAAAATCGAAATAGCTGCCGGTAATCTCGTGTGGCACCTCGATATATTAGAAACCTACAAAGTTATTGGGAAAAAGCGTCTTGGGAATTTCATAGCGTATTTTCCGTATTACCAGAAGAATCCCATCTCAAACATTGATCTTCGATTAAGTAAGAGCAAAGTAACATTAGAAATCTTACAAATGATCGAAAAAGAACCAGGTCTGTGGAATAGCGTTATAACAAAACGCTTTAAAGTTGACCATAAAACTATTCAATATCACGTTAAAAAGCTAATAGATCTTAATTTAGTTCATTTCAAAAGCGAAGGGAGAAAAAAAAAGATATTTCCCAATCTTGATTCAGATTATTTCAATAACAAGAAAGAATGATTCTTCCTAACAATTTTTAAACCAATCATTTAAAGAATTAATATTTCATTAAAATTATGTTTAAATGATATTCAGACTTTGTAGTTTTAATTAGAATTAGTTAAGATGTTGAAATATTGAATGATTAATCCCGAAGAATTTTTAAAATTTTTAAAAAGTAGAAGGAGCATCAGAACCTTTCTCGATAAAATGATTGCCGATAAGGATCTTGAAATGATTTTAGAGGCAGGAAGATGGACGCCAAGTGCTTCTAATAAACAACCCTGGGAGTTTATTATTATTAAAAATAAAGAATTTCTAAAGAAAATTTCAGAATCTGCTATTTATAGTAAATTTATGAAAAGAGCTCCTGTCGCCATAGCTATAGTTG
Source organism: Promethearchaeota archaeon (assembly GCA_030612905.1). GTDB lineage: Archaea > Asgardarchaeota > Lokiarchaeia > Sigyniarchaeales > SOKP01 > SOKP01. Next base: position 2,664 of record JAUWNA010000210.1, on the reverse strand, counting down.
GAAAAATTAAAGAAAATCCTAATTGGTATATTCAAGACACAACGTTAGTTTCAATGAATATGATGTTGATGGCTTGGTCTTTAGGAATAGGGACTTGTTGGATTGGTTCAATGGATAGGGAAAAAGCCAAAGAATTACTTAGTCTAGGAAAAGACGATTTTCTATTAACAATCTTACCTTTTGGATATATTAAAGGAAACATTCCAAAACCGACTCTAAGAAAACCTTTAGAACAAATAAAAAAAGAAATTTAATTTTAAATAATTATTTTTTATTACGATATTATAAGGTCGTCAAGTTCTTCTGGAGCTTTCGTCATTTTAACATATCCATCATCGGTTATTAAGACAGTGTCAGAATGACGAAAACCTCCAATCCCGGGAATGTAAATACCGGGTTCAACGCTTATTAACATATTTGGTTCGAGAAGTCTATCATACCCCTCAGCTAAATACGGAGCCTCGTGACCAGTGATTCCAAGCCCATGTCCAGTGCGGTGAATTATGTATTCGCCATATCCTTTTTCAGTTATAAACTTTCTTACTTTAGTATCTATTTCACCCATATTTGTTCCTGGTTTTAAAAGGCTATATGCAAGCTCTCTGGCCTGGAACATTGCTTCGAAAGGTTTCTTAGCCTTTTCTGGAACATACTCTAAAAAGAAAGTTCTTTCTATTTCAACCCCATAACCATCTACTTGAGCGTATACTATGGAAACATGTGGACCTCCTTCTTCCATTTCAGCAAAAAGCTTTGGAATTATATGCGGGTCGTGAGAAAAAGAGGGTGGCCAAACGGCTCCAACAGTTTTACAGACGATGAAGTTTGCCCCAGGTATATCTGTGACAATCTTCGAAGTCATGAATCCTGTGACTTTTTGATATAAAGCAAATTCCGGCACTCCAGGACGGCAAATTTTAAGCAATTCTTTATGTCCTCTATTAATAATTTTACAAGCATGGACAGACCTCCCGATTTCGTAATCTGTTTTTACAATTCGCACTTCATCTATAATATCTGTAATTATTTTACTTCCAGGTGTTTTTTCAGCAATCCCAGATGGCATTGCAGCTTCAATTCCTACTTTTTTCTCTTTTTCAATTAGTTTTTGGTAGACATCGTACCAATTTTCTCCTTGGGGTGCTGGGAATTCGTAATAACTATGAAATTCAAGTTCGCCTATAGATCTAGACTCAACATGGCTCTTTTCTAAGAGGGGGACCACCATTTTAGGTATTCCTTCTCTTTCTATAACGAGGAGAAACGGACGTTCGTGTACGTTATTAGCAAAATTAGTTAAATAATAAATATTAATTGGATCAAATGACACATAGTAATCCAAATTCTCTTGTAACATCAAGTTTCTTACTTTTTCTAAACGATTGGAAAGTTCCTCAATATTTGGTGGTGCCGTAATACCTTTTGGTTTATCATTCATGATTTTTTCACTAAAAATAATTCATTATAATACATTTGAATAAGATTTTTTGATTAAAAAATTTATTAATCGCAAAGTTTCTAGATTTGTTTTATCTTTGAACAAAGCTATTTTGAATTTAATTTGATGAATCTTCAATCTTTTAACAAAATTTGACTAATTTGTCAAAAGCTACGATTTCTTAACATTTTTAAGATAAGAGAAGATAATTAAATTATTATTTATTAATTATCTAATTAACTTTGAAGGTGATATCAAATGGGACAAGGAAAGGGAATTGCAGCAATGGTATTTTTTGTCTTTTTTATATTTATTTCGATTGCTATAGCTTATAGCCTTGGTACAAACACAGAAATTGACTTAGAAATAGCGATAGTTATTTTATTGGAATGCGTTCTACTTTTTTCGACGGCTTTTTTAATTCCAGGTATTTTTTGTCTATTAGGAAAGCAATATGGCGTAGCGAAAATCTATTATGCTTTAATCCCAACAACTATATTATGGATTTTAATATATACTATGGTTGTTGCCATATTAGCTCCCACATCATTCATAAGTAATTTCCTAGAATTTTTGGGCCTAGGCATTGGAGCTTCCGTAGTATTGGCCATTGTTGTACTGTGTATGAGCTATGAAAAATTTAATTTAAAATTAAATTAATTTTTTTTTATAAAATAATGCTTCTATTAAAGGTTATAATAGATGTTATGTACCATATATTCCCTTCATCCTTTTTGGTCTAAAATTAATAATGTATAAGAATTTCTGAATAAAAAATCTATTAGTTTCTTGGAGTTTTTTATATAAAAAAGAACAAGGAAACCATAAAGAAACCTTTAAAATAGAAGAGCAATCTATTATTAATTAGTATAATTTACATATTAAAAATACATTATAAAGAGGAAATAAAATTGAAAACATTTGAAGATTATTTAGCTCGATTATATAAAATGAAGCCTAATATTTACATTGGTGACGAATTAGTAGGTCGAGATGACCCTCGATTACAGGGTGGTCAAAATATCATAAAAGTTACCTATGACTGCGCGCATAGCGAGGAATTTGAAGATTTATGTGTAGTTACCTCTCATTTAACGGGAAAGAAGATTAACCGGTTTTGCCACATCCATCAGAGCGAAGATGATCTTTTAAAAAAACAGTTAATGACGCGATTATTGTGTCATCGAGTAGGGGGGTGCATCCAAAGGTGTATGGGAATTGATGCT
>JAUWNA010000263.1 GCA_030612905.1 Promethearchaeota archaeon | reverse complement strand
AAATTATGATATAATCTTTTTATGGAGTGGTGCTGAAGAATGGGGTTTAAAAGGATCTAAAAGTTTCTGTAAAAGGCATCGTAGTTATTTAAGTAAAAAATATGATTTAGACAGATCATTTAATATTAATATAGATATGGTCGGGACATACATAGGACTTGAAAACAGGAATTCAACACGTTTTAAAAGCCAGAAGGCGATTTTTAATTTATACAAAATGCTTGAAGAAACCGCAATCGAATTGAATGTACCATTAAACACATTTAAAAAAATATTAAGACCTAAAACAGACCACTTATCATTTCGATCTTTTGCTAAAAAAACTAGATCTTCATTTCAAGTAGCTTGCTTTCATTCAGATAAGGATTCTAAATACATCCATTCATCTAAGGATACTCCCGACAAATGCTCTTCTCAAAATTTGAATGGGTGTTTGGATATTTGTTATGCTACAATAAGATCAATTGATTCAATGAATTTCTATTCAGAAGAAATTTGACAACTGTTGCTGCTTAATTTTAGGGTTATTGGTAAGGCTTTCAACATATTGTTCTATTAGTTCCATTCGTTGAACTGTATAATGATCTAAATTAAAATTATTACAAATTTTTATAGCTCTCGGGATATATTTTTCTATACCTCCTCGATTAACGGTCAGTATAACTTTATTTCCGCATTTTGGACATTTTCCTGCATTTGAAAGTGGTGGTCGTCTAAATTTTTCGTTACATTTTACACATCTAAAACTCTGTATAGCAAATTTTCTTAAATTTCCTAATATGTCTGGATTGAAATGTGTAGATAAAATCTTCTCAGCGACTTTTTTATCATTGACCGCTCGAATGATCTTTGCGAGGTGTAATTGGGCATCAATTTTTTCTTCCATTGATTTATGAGTTTTGTATGATGTCATCGTGGGACCCTCATTAATATCTTTTGTTGGTATGTTAAAACCAATATTTTCAAATTGGTTTGAAGTTCCTAAGCGATCTATGACTAAATCCATTTTTTCTTCTATTTCTGAGGGCATATTAAAATTTTGGGTTGCTATATAAAACTCTAAAGGATACTTAAAAAGAGTATCAATATTATGAGCCTCACTATCTATTTCATTTGGGTCCAAAATTGAAGAAATTACTAAAGTTGCGTCCATTCTACCTCCAATTTTACTTGGTAAATAATATCTCGAAAAATTTAATAAAGGATCCAAAAGTAGCATAATTCCATCTTCGTCTCCATCGCAATTACGTCTCTTTGCTGCATGCCAAAAGGGATGAGCATAAATAGATCGTGCCAATGTAAAACCAATAATCCTACCAACAATTCCTGCACTAGTATGAGGGGCGAGACCTACTACTGAATGCCCAATTAGATCTTCTCTCCTTAGGATATTAAAGAAACTGTTCATATCATATAAGAATTCCAATTCGTCATCTAAAAATTTAGCAAGTTTTATGAAATAGTCTGCACAATCTTCAGAGAGAACAACATCTTGAACTTTTAGTTCTAAAATCTGATTTTTATCAATTAAATCTTTCCCTTTATAATCTTTTTTATATCCTAATTCTTTTAATCGGTTAATTGATGTTTTTATTTCTTTTGGTTTAAAATGTGTTAATGGAATATCAGTAGCATCGTAGCGAATTTCAGCAGTTTTATACACAAGTAAACCATTTTTAGCCCGAAGAATTCCTTTTTCAAGGGGTTCTGGAACTTTAAATTTATTGGTTAATCCAAAAATACCCTTAAATTTGTTTGGTAATGTTGTTTTCAACGGACTTAATACAGATTTGACATAATTTTTTATATTAAAACCAGCTTCTGCAGAAAACTTTAATTTACTACCGCACTTAGGACATTTTTCTTCATTTTTATGATATAATTTTTTATTACAGTTGAGACATATCTTCTGAAATTCTGTATGTGTTCTACATTTAGGACAAAGATTAAATGGAGTGACTGTTCCGCAATTGGGGCATTTTTTTCTACAAAGGTCAATTTTCACTTTTCCAAATTCAATTGCTTTCTCGACCAACCTCGTGTTTCCAACTTTATCGCTAAGAGGAAATAAAGTATGTACGCCTTTCATGCTTTTTCTTTCAGATTTTTCAGGTCGACCCATACGAGTACCCATGAAAGAGGGGGATTTATTTCTAATAATTATGGGAGAGATTTTAGAGAGATAGGAGAATACATCGTCGTCTTTACCTATATCAACGAATTCATTATCTTCTAAATTGAAAATTGTTTTAAAAATTTCAATCGTAGTCTTATTTAAAATGATGCTACTTTCTTTAATAGAATGAAGAATAAAAGCTTTTTCTAATATCTGTTTCAATCCCTTATCATTTTTTAATTCGATAGTTTTATTGACTTCATCAAATCCATTAATTAAAGCTTCTCTTAGAACTTGTATCTCCCCTATTGAGAGATTTCCCCAAAAATCAGTATAAAGTGGATGCAACGGTATATTATAGTTTTTTGCCAGAGTTAAAGCTTCCATGGCAGAAGGAATCTTTTTAAATGGGTTTTTTACAAACTCATATATATCCGAATTAATTTTTTCTTCAATATCTATTGCTTTCTCTAACTCTAACGCCCACCATTCTTCTACATAACCAGATGGAACCAATCTATGATTATTCTCGGCGAATTCACCAAAGCCAAAGAGAATATCACCTAAAAACAAGATTTCTTCAATATTTGGAAACACTTCCTTTGCAATTTTTACATTTGAAATCCTTATTACATTTCCATTTTTAAGCTTTACGATGGGGGGTTCTATAGAACTAACAGGACATATGCTGGCACTTTTTCCCGGTCTCTCAATTCGCAATTGCGTTCCAATTGCTATAAAATTATCTAATAACACCATGGTTGCGGGATTCATACCCGCAGCAGCTAACCCTGTATTACGAGATCTCCCATATCGAATTCTGTGCCCCCCAATTTTAGAAGGGTGGCTAAATACAGCTCTTCCAGCGATAATTTCAGAAACATATTTTGAATTAGGTGGAATTATGAAATTTTCTTCTTTATTTTTTTTATCTAACTTTTCTGTTTTTTCTTCCCTTTGAGAAATCTTTTTTAATTTTGCTAACCAATCCCAACCTTCTAAGTTCATATTTTTTGCTATTTTTAGGAGTTTTGGTGCTTTAAGAAGTATCCCATCATTTAAAACTAAACAAGCACCCCCCCGTATATTATTCGTTTCTATTCTAGGTAATTTTCGAAAAGCAGAAACCTCTTCATCTTCCGTAGGATCTCCATTAATTTCCACGGGTAAATGTTCTACAGCAAATCGTATTTCATCATTTGAGGAAGGATATTGTAAATGAACTCTTCTATCATAAAGTTTGACTTCTTCAACGTATCTCCCAATTTCTCCCTCAGTCGCTTCATATTTTGGAATATTTGATTTTTTTCTTACATAATCTGCGATTAACACACATAATGCAGCTGTTGTTCCTCCTGCAGCTCTAATCGGACCAGAAAAATATAACGACAAATATTTGTTATGTTGGCGATCTTCTCGAATTAAAATTTTAGATATTCCTTCAAGTGGAGCACTAACGACGCCCATCGTTTTTATAGCGAGACCAACTCGAATGGCTCTCTCAACCCTAGCCTCTAATGATATAATAGTGCCTATTTTCTGGTCAAGGATGTCAGAAACTACTTGAAACACTATCTCATCGTCAGTTTTACCTTGATTTTTTAAATCCCTTATTACTTCAGCTACACCTTCTGGACCTACGAGTTTTTCAACCCTTCCTGCTAAATCTTTGGCTTGGGGCGATTCTACGAAAAGTTCAGGGTCTAATCCTTTTTGACGAGCCTTATCTGCAATCTCGTAACATTTATCTACATCATTTTGTATTTGTGAAAAATACGCTTCCATTTCCTTACTCATTTCTACCATAAAATAAATACACCTTAAAATTACTTTATTAATCTCAACGCAGAAAAATGGTATATATTATTCTAAATATTCACTTTCAAAATAAATTATTTTATTAATAGGCTGATTGAATTATGTTATTTTAATTTGAAGAGATTTCCAATTTATAATGATATTATGAGAATTTAATCAGCCTCCTACT
>JAUWNA010000532.1 GCA_030612905.1 Promethearchaeota archaeon | reverse complement strand
TCTTTTCGCGAGTTTAACGCGTCGTCGAGTAAACTTTTTTATGTTCGCTCTTTCAGAGCCATTTGAACTTCTCTTGCCTAAAAAATGCTGAATAAGTGTCCTTAATTCTTTAAATCCATATTTATATACGTAGTACCCTAATATTATTAATAAATACGTCAGAATTTCGTGAAAAACTTCAAACTGAAAATACGCGACACTAAACCAAACTGTACAAATTGCTATTAACAATAAGAAAATCTGATAGAGCGAATATCTCCAGTCAAATTGGAAGGACCCAAAAATGGTAAATAAATCAGCCAACGAAGGCGCCGCACTTAACACCAACGACACCATTATAAAAATATACAGATAGAAAATTACTACTTCCAAGCTGGGATTCTTTAATTGCTCCCATAAAAAGAAAAAGAGCCAGAACGAAAGATAAAGGGGCGCAAATCCGATTAGTAACGCTTGTAAAAAGGTTAATTTATTAAGCTCTTTTAATTCAATTCTTCCACTATACTTTAGACCAAATTTTGACTCGTTATCAGAGCGCTCTAGTATTTTCATGGTTCGCATTGGAGTGTCAGTCAGTAGACACATTAAGACGTGGCAAAGTTCGTGTATTACAATACCTAAAACTGCTAAAACTTGAAAAAATTTGTTTAACGGCTCAGGTGCTACCACTAAAAGAATGTATGACATTACCACTGAAAATACCGCAAAACCTACCATAAATGTGATTTCTTCGAACATTATTCGCTACTATTATGTTTTTTATTTTTATATTTAATAACTTTATAAATTCGTTTTATTTAAAAGGAAAAATATCGTTAGAACTATATTTGATTGTATTCGTTTCGTATTCGTCATAAACCCTTGAACTGCCCAATCTCTTCTAATAATTCAACCTTTTTTTTAAAACCTTTTTCTTCGTCTTCAATACCGACGTTGTCGAACCATTGCCTTTGAACCGATTTTTGAAGCGTTCCCTGACTAATACGTAAAAACTTACATATGGAACTCAGGGCGATGTCTTCGCGTTTAGAGCGTATTATTGCGATTCCTATAACTAAACCGGCAATAACGTCGTCTTTCGAATCTTTTATTAAGTCCCAAAACTTATCCAATATCTTCTCTGATTGAAAGTATAGGGCCGTTCCCAATTTTTTCTCGTTAATAACTCCCCCTATTCGATTAAGAACATATTTTTTACGATCCCTGTTTTGGTATTTTGCCCAAAAATTTTCCATCCCCATTCTAAAAGCGTTGAGTTCTGAGTTTGACAAGTCTGAATTTTCAAGAAGGGTCCTTTGGTCAATAACTATATTATTTATTTTATAGTAAAAATAGATCACGCAAGGGATTAACTTCTCAGGATTCCGAAATTTCTCCTTTTTTTTTAAATGAGGGCGAATCTCGTTATACTTTTTAAGAATTTTCGATATGTCCTTGTATGGCCGTCCCAGCTTTTCAAGGAGTGTCTTAGTTTGATTGAGCGCAGTTTGCTTAGTTTCCTCGGGATGAGGAATCATAGAATTTAATTTGTTTAAATACTCTATTTTTCCTTTATTGTTTGACCGTTCTCGTTCTCCTCCGTTTCCCATCGTAGTTTTAAGGGTAATAACATTTTGAATTTGAATCTTATTGAATGACGTAGTGGCTTGGTATCTTTTTCGACCTTGGTCAGTCGCACAATTTCTGCATACATACCCGTATTCAGTTTCTGTTATCTCTTCTGATCCACAATATTTACATAAATAACTCAAACTATAGCTTTTAACATGCATGAATACGATATTATTGTGTCTTTATAAAGAAAAATTTTAAATATACGATCTAATTATTTGAAAGGATCAAAAATTGTATCCTTCCAAATAAAAAAAAGAGGTTTTTTAGGTTAATTAGGTTAGAAAAAATTCGACGATTATTTAATAATAGGCTTATTCAGCTTACTTTTGTTAATTATTTCTATTTTCTTTCCAATTTTTCCTTTTAAATATAACAAATTTATAGAGTTACTAAAAGTAAATAAATATATTTTAAGATGGTTAAAAGTGTTAGAAAAATTGAATAAAAAAAGTATAAAATATAAGTTA
>JAUWNA010000196.1 GCA_030612905.1 Promethearchaeota archaeon | reverse complement strand
ATCTTCCATTCGGACGGTGACATCACTTCACTGCTTGATTTCGTGCTTGAAGCTGGTTTTGATGGTTTGCATTGTCTTGAACCACCTTACGTAGATTTAGAATTGGTAAAAAAAAAGGTTGGTGATAAATTATGTCTTCTTGGTAATATTGATACATCTCATATTCTAGTAAAAGGAACCCAAAAAGAAGTCCAAGATGCTGTGAAAGACGCAATTAGAAAGCTTGGTCGTGGTGGAGGTTATATGTTATCTCCCTCTAATTCCCATCCTGATATGGCATACCAAAATATCAAATGGATGATTGAAGCTACTAAGAAACATGGAGTTTATCCGTTGAAATTATAAAGACAAAATCTTTTTCTAATAAAAATTGGCAAGAATTCCATTTATTAAAAGCTTTAATATATTTAAAAAAGGATTATTTTACGTAATCGTTGTACGGAGGAATAAGCCCATTTTCCATTAATACTTTAACTTGAGAATGAGTATTATCAATTATTTTTTTAGATTCGTTATATAACTCATCTTCAGAAAGCTTAATTTTAGCGATCCCTTGTTCAATAGCTTTTAATCCAACAGCAACGGCTTCTTTAATGTAAATTTCTTCAAATTCCATAGTTGGTAATAAACAATCTTCAAGGAAGCATCCTTTAATTTCGTAAACTAAATTAGCTAATGCATAAGATGCGGCAACACACATTTCGTCTGTAATTGTTTTTGCTCGCACATCCAAAGTCCCTCTAAATATTCCCGGAAATCCCAAAGAATTATTAACTTGATTTGGAAAGTCTGAACGGCCTGTTGCTACAATTCTAGCTCCCGCTTTTTTTGCGTCCCATGGATATATTTCTGGAACAGGATTAGCGCAAACAAATACTATAGCGTCATCTGCCATTTTAGAAACCCATTCTTTTTTTATAATATTTGGACCAGGAGCACTTAATGATAAAAGAACATCAGCTCCATCCATAGCAACGCCACAATCTCCTTGAGTCTCCTCTGGATTGCTAGAATTGGCAATTTTAGACTTAAAGTTTTCAAAATCCTGTAAATCAAAACGCGATTTATATAATATGCCTTTAGAGTCCACAAAAAGAGCTTTTTTCAAATTAAACCCGTCTTTTTTTAGAAGTCGAGAAATAGCAAAATTTGCAGCACCAATTCCGTTAAAAACAATCTTTATATCGGTTTTTTTTTTGCCTACGATTTTCAACGCATTTATTAAACCAGCTAATGTTACTGTAGCTGTTCCTTGTTGATCATCGTGCCATACTGGAATTCTTAGATCTGGGTCTGAACGAAGTGTTTCTAAAACTTTAAAACATTTTGGACTACTAATATCTTCTAAATTAATTCCTCCAAATGTTGGTTGTATCGTTTTAACAAAATTAATTATTTCGTCAGCTGATAAGTTAGGACCAATACACATTGGAAATGCGTCTACTCCGCCTAGATATTTAAAAAGCAATGCCTTGCCTTCCATTACGGGTAGAGCGGCTTCAGCACCGATATTTCCTAAACCCAAAACTCTAGATCCATCCGATACAACAGCTACATAGTTCCACTTACTTGTATAATCATATATTTTCTCAATATTAGCATGGATTTCGTTACAAGGTGCAGCAACTCCGGGAGAATACCAAATTCCAAAATCTTCATGGCTACGAATTTGACAACGCGGCAATACTTGCATTTTACCTCTATAAAAAGAGTGCATTTTTATTGCATTTAATTCAGGAACTTTAGATTTCCTAATTAATTCTTCATTAGAATTTTTTACCATAAATCTTTTTGTATCATCTATTATTTAAGAATTTATTTTTTAGATTATAATAATCCTTAAATTTGAAGAGAAATCGTATTTCTATTACAATTTCTAAACTTAAAAATTAGTAAATGCATATAAAAAATTAATAATAGAAAAATGGAAAAGTGACACATATTATATTCTAGTAAAAGGAAATCAGAAAGAAGTTGGAGATGTTGTGAAAGACGCAATTAGAAAGCTTGGTCGTGGCGAACGTTATATGTTATCTCCCTCTAATTCCCATCCCGATATGACCTACCAAAATATCAAATGGATGATTAAAGCCACTAAGAAATACGGAGTTTATCCGTTGAAATTATAAAAGTTTTATTTATACTGAAAATTTATTTGGCTCCATCGACAGTAGCAACTTACATTTCGATTTTTTTAGCTATTCTAACGATCATTTTTACTATCACACAATTGTTATTGCCCACAATTAGTACAAAACTTTTCATGGCTTTTCTTTAGTTTTCCACAGTTAGGACAAAATTGGGCAATAAGGTCTGGTGTAGCTTCTGTATAACGGGCTTTTGTTTTAGGTTCTAACACAGGATCAACTAAGGGAGAGTAATGTTTGGCAATTTTTTTGCAACGAATCAATGAATAGAGACTTAATAAAAATATCGCACAAAGTACAGCTATATAAGGAAACATGCTAAAAATCATCCTAATAGCATAATAATCATCTGGATCATAATAAGGATCATAATAAGGATTAGGATATAAGATGTTGATTATTAAAGGGGACACTATCATCAATAACGAGGGTATTGAAATGAAGAGTCCTACAATTGATAATATAAATATTTGTACAGATTGTTTCTGTGTTAAGTTAAATCCAAACCAAGTAATTTTTTTTCTACTCATAAAATTCACTCTCAATAATGCTATATATTATGATCTGACTTCAATTAATAAATGTTAGTATCCGATTACGATAATGTTCAAAAAATAAGTCAAGTTGAATAAATCCAACGATTTTTATCTTATTTCTAATATTTCTTTAGCTTCTTCAACTGTCGCGACTTCTCTTCCGATTTCTTTAGCTATTCTAACCATTCTTTTTACTAGTTGAGCGTTACCTTGAGCAAGTTCTCCTTTTCCGTAATAAATAGTATCTTCCAAACCAGTCCTTACATTACCTCCCATACACATAGCCATGACGGTCGTACGCAAATTGAATTTGCCAACGGTAACTACTTGCCACGTTGATCCTTCGGGTATTTGATCAACCATGCGTAAAAGATTAACAGGATTAGCCTCAGCGCCGCCTTTAATACCTAACACTAAGCTAAAGTGTAGAGGGGGAGTTAATAACCCAGTTTCAACAAATTCTAATACATTGGTAATATGGCTGGAGTCGTACACCTCGATTTCTATGCCAAACCCTTTCTTATTGCACCTTTTAATATATTTGCGATTGAAATCTTGCGGATTTAGGAACAACGAACCTCCATAGGGCGTTCTAAACTCGAAAGAACCAGCATTTATAGTATGCATTTCAGGTTCGGGTTCTATATTTATTAGATTTAATCGTTCTTCTAATGAGGGTTGAACAATTTCGGTTGTAACTCTTTTTTTACCCGATTTGGTGGTAAAAGCATGTTCTACAACTTTAGCGCCTATGCCATTTCCAATTTGTCTTAATATGGGACATTTTTCCCCAATTTGACTTACTGTTTTACCGTAATATTTCAAGTCTGGTGTATTTTGACCATCATCACCACGAACATGAATATGAACAATTGAGGCTCCCGCCTCGTAGCATTCTAACGCAGCTTGCGCTTGTTCCTCGGCTGTTAATGGTAGAGCAGGATTTGCCCATTTACCATGAATTCCACCGGTAATAGCTGCCGTAATTATTACTTTTTTATCTGAAAGTAGATTAGGTTTCAATTTTCCTCACTTTTAATGAATTATTTATTATTTCAATTTTTAGGATTAAATAATTATTTAATTATTTTAAATATTTTAATAATCTACTAAAAAAACATTAATTATCACAGATATGACTGACGTAAATGTCGTTTTTTTGATTTCAATCTTTATAGTTGCTATTGGTTATTTAATTAAAAGGTTAGGAATAATTAAAGAAGAAAATGGTGATGTTATTGCAAAAATCATCTTCAATGTTACTTTACCAGCAGTAATTCTTAAATTTACCAGTACAATCCAATTTGAATTGTCATTAATATTACTACCTTTAGTTAATTTAGCTTTTGGCCTTGGAATGGCGGCTATTGGAATAATTAGCTTTAGAAAGCATCCAAATCGTTTAAAGGGAGCGATGATTATGACTATGGTGGGCTTTAACATCGCACATTTCTTTTTCCCTTTAGTAGAAGGCATTTGGGGGGCCGCTGGAATGCAATATATTGCTCTTGTTGACGCAGGTAATGCTTTTACGATTTTCGTATTGTGTTATATTTTAGCATCAGTCTATTCTCCAAAAAATCACGAAGAAGGCGTTAAAATCGATGTTAAATTCATATTAAAGCGTTTAATCAAGTCTGCTCCTTTAATGAGCTATGTTATCGCTCTTACGATAAACTTTTCTGGATTTACAATCCCAATTATTTTCTCTGAATTAATAGATGTTTTTGCAAGAGCAAATACAGCTTTAGCGTTGTTATTATTGGGGATTTTTCTTAATTTTAAATTCGGAAAAGCCGAATGGATATCAATAATTAAAGTTTTGATGTTAAGATATACGTTAGGATTATTTGTAGGTTTAATCTTGTTCTTTTTTCTACCGACAATATTTGACCCACTTTTTAGGATTATTATTTGCCTTTCTTTACTTTTACCTGTAGGTCTTGCAGTTATACCTTTCTCTGTAGAATATGATTATGATCAAAAATTAGTAACGATGATAGTAAACTTGTCAATTATATTTAGTTTTGGTCTTATATGGGTCTTAATATTAATCTTAGGAGTTTGAACTACCACGCCCTAAAGGGCTTGGATTCGTAGGTTAAGAGCCGTTAAACTTTTAACACTAATGGATGGTTCAAACATCCTCTATCCCCTAACCACTTGGACTCAGGGACTCCTTTCTGTATCATGTTTCTTGAAGCGTTCACATCGGCATTTAATACTAACCCGCAATCTT
>JAUWNA010000435.1 GCA_030612905.1 Promethearchaeota archaeon | reverse complement strand
TCGTGCAGCTTCGCTCCTTCCTTTTGTGCTTCAGTCTCAATTTTTCCGAAAATATAATCTAATTCTAGTTTTGCCTCAGAATAAAATTGAGACGCTATATCTGACACAATCAAGTATGGACGATTAAATTTTAAGTTTGATTTCCCTTTTTTAACACGCTCAATCAGTTCTTCTCGTAGCTTCACTTGATTCTCAAAAATAGTTTTCCAGTTGTCTTGCGGCATATTTCACTTAATAATAGGTAATAAGATTATTTAATCCTTGTTATTTTGAATGAACTTTATTATAAAAGACATAGTAGAGTGAATATTTTCTTTAGACTCATTTTCTTCGTAACTTACTAATTTAATAAATTAATTAATTTTATGCGTCTTAAAGGTTTAAATAAGTGAAATTTACTATTATAATATAATAGGCAACTAATCTATTACAAATATTTGCAAATATTTTTAAATATTGGGTTGAAGACTAGTAAAACGATAAAAGTTTTGTGAAATTGGAACATGCGAACTGATAAATCAGATAAATCTGAAAAAAAGAAGTTTAACAAGCAAATTTTAACGAGGTTTGTCCAAACTGAATGTGAAAGGCAGTTGTTTTTGGATTTAGCTCAAGAAAAGCCAGATTTATGGATATCCCCTAATCGACCTATCGAGAAACCATTACTACGGCGCCATGGCTCAAATTATCTAGAGCTAATGGGTCAGGAATATGAACAATTAGTGTACGCTAGGTTAGTTTCAATGAAGCAAGTGAAGTACAAAAAGGGGGCAGAGGATAAAGTCGCAAACTCCAAATTGTCACCAAATGCGTTTCTTGAGCTTTATCGCGCACTTGAACCAAAAAAAAAAACTAACCCACTTTTATTATTATTAGAATACGAGTACGAAAATCCTATTTCTTTTTTCAAAGATGTATTTAATATTTCTAGCGGAAAAGAGCCAATGCCCGTTGAATATTCAAAACAACGACCCGATATTTTAATTATTGAAAAATTAAATGATATTTCTGATAAAGTTAGTGAATTATTACCCAATAATAAGATACGAGAGGTTCCAAAAGAGGAGCTTAAGTCGCGGTACGCGATCTCAGTAATAGATATTAAAAATATTCGCGATATTAATGTAGGAAAAAAGCAATTCACTGAGATTTTGTATTATATGCAAACTCTTGCGTATTATCTAAAAGAACATGGTCTTAATAATAAGTTCTTTGTTCGAGTTAATAGAAACGGGATTTTTCCAAGATATAGTCAGGATGACCTTAATAAAATTAAAAGTTTTGACAAATTTTTTGAATTAGCGATATTCCTCAAATGGGACGAATCAAATCAGATTTTTAAAACCCTCGTAAATAAAATACAGCAGCTTTGGAAGAAATGTCCTTGTTCGATTGATTCGATTCCAGTAAATATTCAGGTAAATTGTGGATATTGTTATTATATTGAAGACTGTAAAAAAACTTTAGGAATGGATGGAGTAAAACCGCGTAAAGAGTGGTCGTTAAAGCTTATTCCGTATACTTCTATGTCTATTGCTCAACAATTGCTTGATCGCGGATTCAAAACAATTGGTGACATGGTTGACAACTTAAAGAATGTTAAAGTAGGCAACACGCCCGAATCCCTTTACCCCGAATTACCACTCTTACAATTAAAAGCACAATCTATTTCAGAGAATAAAGTTATTAAGCCGCGTGCAGGACAAATACACGCATATTCTATTCCTAAATATTCGACAATTGCAATTAATTTCTCAGTAGAAAGCGATCCGGCTAATCAAAGAATATTTGCTGCGGGATTGTATTTATACATGTCAGTATCGCCTAAAGCGCCTTATAGTTTAGTTTACGAAAATTGGTGGAGGATTTGGAAAGAAGGTTATGAGGAATCTAAACCCCCAAAGGAAATCCAGAAAGAATTGAACGAGAATTTAACTCGAGAAATTCCTTTAGAAATTGTCGAAATGTTTTTATATCTTTTAGGAAGGCTTAAAGTGGTTCTTATTTTTTTGAAAGGCGAAAAAAAGAAGGACGGTTCAATAAGACAACGATCAACTGTAATATATCAGTTTGCTATGGTGAACGAAGGTAGTGAAGACCAAACTGAAGCAAAATTCGCTAAGAAAGTTATAATTAAGCTAAATTATCTTTTAGAACTATGCAACATAATTGAAAATTACTTGGTAACGGACGCGGAAAAAGCTGGGAGGTATTACGGTCCAACCACAAGTCTCTTTTACTGGTCTCGTAGACAGTTGAATAATTTTCAAGAAATGCTTGAAAGAAATCTCGATTCTATTATCAAGGATCGAAAAGCGGTTTCTGCTTTTGAGTCCATCATGTCTCTTTTTTCACCTTCAGAATCTGAAGTAGCACATCCTTACCAACATAAAAAGTTGTTTAAGATCCAAGTTTTTGACTAAACGATTTTTGGTTTTCCGACTATTATTACATATACATGGCACGAGATAGCCAACCAGAGCTTTGGAACGCACATAAATTTGAGATATTGGATCCCTCATTTCAATTATATGGATTTTAATAATTGGTACGAATTTCTTGAAGAGAAGGATAAAATAAAAGAGCAAGAGTTAGAAAAAAACATAAAACGCCAAATGATGCATAAAGTTCGCACGATAAATAAACTTCGAATGAAATTTCAAGTTGATTTTAGCCATATAATCTCAAAACATTCGAGAGAGATTAATAAATCAGTTTTTAAAAGCGTTTTTCTCAATTCAGAATTACATCCAATTTCTCACGTGTGGTAT
>JAUWNA010000244.1 GCA_030612905.1 Promethearchaeota archaeon | reverse complement strand
TAGATTCATGCTAACCTCGAGATTTGATATGGCAACATACGGCGATATCATAAAGAAGATGATTGCGCTAGGCAATATCCAATTCCGACAATTAAGTGGAGCTGGCGAATTCTTTGCGCTAACCAGAGACGCTGAAGAAGTTATCATTGGTCCTGCTACGGAAAAAGAAGGAGAAATGATAAGCGTGGTTTCCAATCAAACCGCTTATTCGATTCTCTACTCCCAGTTTATTGGGCCTATATTCCAGGCTAATTCAAGACCGATCAAGTAAGAGGAGCTTAACCAAAATCCCAAACGGGATAAACCAATACAAGATTTATTTTTTATCTTTCTTTTTTTAACATTTTGAGTGGATTCTAGAAATAAGCTTATCTCTAATTTTCTTACAATCAAGTTTGTCATGTTTTACAGGATTATTGATAAAGAAATCAAGTTCGCCACTACCTCGATATTTGTGTCCAAGAACTAATGCACTTTCTCCAAATAGATGCCATAATTTTTTTAATTCTTCCTTTGTCTGTTTGGGTTTTCGATGATGTTCTATTGATGAACGAACGATACAACGTGCATATTCAATAGCCAAATCAACAGTTGGAAAACCTTCGATTACCATGTCATGTTCAGGATCAAAATGAAAATTGTCAATAATTAAAACGGAATAGGTTTTCCTTTCGGCCATTGTAAAATCAATTTCCAATTAATTTTTTTTACATATTTTATTTCTTTCTTTTTTAATTTTAAGAGTTAATGGATGTTTAAATTTTATTATAGGAAATAAAAAGAGAAGGTAAAAAATTAAGATTTATTTAGATTTTAGGCTGCTAGTATCATCGTCGTCTACATGTATACGCTTTAGGTCTATATCAGAGTATCCTGGCAAGATGTTGATGAATTGACGCATAGAGTTCTTAACATCCTTGCTGGAAGTAATATATCTACCAACTATTAAGATGTCTGCTTTCATTTTTAGAGCATATTCAGCTGTAGATGGTTCGATTCCTCCCGCAACTGCTACTAACACGCGATCTTTTCCAGATGCTAATTTTTTATCAGCATACAGTTCTTTTATTTTAGGTACGAATTGCCATTTTTGTTTTTGGGCGTCATCTGAGCCTTCTACGGAGCTTTCTACGTCTATCGCTCTATGAAGAATGACAACATCTGGTATTTGTTTCAATTGCTTTAATTTCTCGATGGGATCAACCACTTCCATTGTGTCAACGAACCCATAAATTCCAAGACGTCTTGCTTCTAATAGAAACTTATCAATTGATTTGGGAGATGCCAAACCACTTGCTACTACGGCGTCGGCAGTAGCTTCAAAAGCAAAATCCACCTCTAATTTGCCAACATCAAGCGTTTTTAAATCAGCGACAATGAATTTCTCCTGAGCAATCTCCCGGATCTTTTCAATTGCCTCCATTCCATATTTCTTAAGAAATGGGGTTCCAATTTCTAAAATGATTCTATCGCTTTTTGGAAGTTGCTTCACAACTTTCAATTGATGTTCCAAACTTGGCGCATCTAAAGCAACTTGTATATAGGGCGGTCTCCAAAGCCTTGGTACTCTGATTCCAGCAACAGGATGTTTCGCGCGATCCTTATCGTAGAAAATTTTCTCGATTGGAGGATAATTTTTCAAAGCCCTTTGAATAGCTAGTTTTGTAGCACCATAATTATACTGATAGATTTTCCTATAATCTTTTGCTTCAGGATGAATAAAAACGCTCACAATTAAAAGCCATTCATCAATTTTATTCATCGGAATGATGTTTTCTTCGACAGCATCCGCTATAGCTTTAGCAACAGCGGCTTGAGCTGGCCCAAAAATTTTATTAGCATCTTCCATTTTTGAGACAGTTACTTTTGGAATTACCATAGTAACAGGTTTAGTTATTAAATTCGGTCTGATACACGCTAGAAGCCCTCCATGACCTATTGAAGGGTTACTAAGGGCATTAGCAAATGATATTCCCACGGGCCCGTCTTTGGAGCCGATAATTAGATCGATATGAGCTACCGAGCTCCCAGAACCTAGAAGTGCCTCTCCTATAAAATAGTCAGTTTTAGCCATATAAAACAACGCAATTATTATCTATTTAAAATTTTATGTTTTTTAGATATTATAAAATAATTCTTTACTACATTAAATTAGAGTTAATTCTCCATTATTAAAATTATCTTTAATGAAATTGAAAAAAGTGAGAGAGGAAGTAATTATAAATATTAATATTGTTATGTATTTTAAAGAAATCGGTTTTGTATTTCTCAGTAGGGTTTAATGGCTTTGGGATTAATTAAAAGAATCATTTTAGCTTTTTCAAGTATCTTTGTTTTGGTTTTCACCTTCCGTTGCTTCGATATCTGGTAGCGAGTCAGGAATTTCAAAGGAAGTAATCAATTTCTCCATATCTCCTTCTTCACTTATTTTATCTTCGTGAATTATGGGCGACTTGATGCGTAAAGAGGGCATTTCATCGTTATTACGAATAAAAAGTTCAATCCCTTGAATTACCCTATCTTTTACAATTATTCGTGTAGAATAGTTTCGGTCGTCAAATAATGTGAAACCATTATTTAATCTCCCCATTTTTACAAGGTTAACGGAACTTTTTTCCTCAATGAGCATAGATTTTGGAACCTCTTCTTCGGAATAAATAGTACCGCCAACTATTATGAAGATTCTTTCAAGGTCTTCTGGTTTAGAACAAAGATTTAGGTTTTCCATAGCTTTACTTAATCTGGGATTGTGAATAATCATTTCTCTCTCTGTACTTGGTATGCCTGAATCAGAGAAATCCTTTTTATCTATAGATTTTGCTCTTCCAGGTCCAATGGGTTTATCCATTAATTCTTTAAACTCAGGACCATCTTTAGAATAAAAATTTAGCGAATATACTCTGTAGAACAATCTTAATTGTTTACGAAACATTCCCGCTAAAATTCCTCCGAAAACTTGAAGTTTTAAAGAGCTATTAGAGCCGTTATAAGTCCAAATCCTTTTAGTATCGTGATCTATAAGCAAATAGACTTTACGATTATTAAGATCAGTGATTATATCTTTAACAATTTCTCCTTCTTCAACATCAACAGTCAAGAAATAAGGAAATTCTCTTAACTCAAGCGCTTCGAAAATTTGCAAATTTAGATAAAACCCAATTTATTTCTATATTTTTAATAGGTAATGATCTTTAAAATAAATTATATTTTTGATAAATTAGAAAAAATCTAAAACCTCAAAAATCAATAAAATATTTAAATTTTAGGACATTCTTCTTAATAATTTCCTTTTGGTTAGTTCGATAATTATGAGTTCAGAGAAAAGAGTATATAAGCTTAACATTTCTGGGGGAAGCGAAGGCCCAGGAAAGGGATTATCTAAATTAATTGAGATCGACGAAAAGAAATTCCGCTTTGAGGGGATGAGGATCGGAGAGATAATTAAAGGTGGTCTAATTGGTTTTCCAAACTACGAGTTCCAAATCATGGGTGGTTCTGATGCCAGTGGATTTCCTATGAGAAAGGACGTTCACGGGCCCGTAAAAAAGAGAATCTTAGTTTCAAAAAGAGCTATTGGTTACAAACCAAAGAGAAAAGGAGAAAAAAGAAGAAAAACGGTTAGCGGAACCGAAGTCTCTTATGATATGACGTTACTTAATCTTAAAGTTGTAAAATATGGCGAAACTGAACTCTTTAAAGTGAAAGAAGAATAATCTAATTAACAGAGTGAGATGAATATTCGATGGTTAAAGTAAAGAAATGCTCTTTTTGTCAGGGAGATGTTCTAATAGGAAGGGGACACATGTACATTAAGAAGGATGGAACTATTCTAAATTTCTGTACACATAAATGTCGTGTCTCTATGATAGTACAGAAGCGTAATCCCAGAAAAGTAAGATGGACCAGCGTCTATGGTAAAGAGTAACAAAATTACTTTTTTAATTCTAATTCTGAAAAACTATATTTAAGATAAGATTTTTAACTTATTGTAGTCTTGGGAACTTTAATAGGTCATCTATCAAGTCTACATGGCTAACGATCATTCTTTTGCAACAGAACCTCTCAATACCCAACTCTTTAAAAGCGTCTTCAGCGGTTTCTCCTTTTTCTATAAGCTCCAAATAGGGTTTATAGGTGTGGGCTAGAAGTCGTCCACATGAAAAGCATCTTATAGGAATAATCATAATGAATAATTAAAAGTAGTATTCTAAAAAAATTTTACCTTTATTACATTCATATTCTAAAAATTACGATCTTATCCAGGATATTGTATTTCACTTTTTGGATGTT
>JAUWNA010000325.1 GCA_030612905.1 Promethearchaeota archaeon | reverse complement strand
GCTTCTTTGAGCTCAGCAATGTTTTCTATAGTTTTATTTGATAAATCTCGATTCGCATAAAAACCGGCTTCATTTATATTTGGTGTAAGAACTTTTATACACGGAAACAAACTTCTTTCTATTTCTAATTCAAATCCTTCGCTCGAGAGTCTTTCACCTGCGCTAGAGACAGAAACAGGGTCTAAAACAACGATTAATCCGTGTTGTCTTACTACATCTACGATAATATCTAACGCTTTAACATCTGGAATCATCCCTATTTTAACATACTTAATAGGATAAGAAGTAAAAATAGCATCGAACTGTTTATTTAAATCGTCTGAAAGAGATTTGTATCCAATAAATTCTGTTGCTGACTGATAAGTAATAGCCGTTATTACAGAAAAAGGGTGTACTCCACACCTATCAAACGTTCTAATATCCGCTTGAATTCCCGCTCCACAAGTAGGGTCTGAACCGGCAATAGTTAAACAAAAAAGTTTCATTTTATATTATTAGTAAAAATCAAAACTTAATTAACTCTATCAAACGCCCATTTTGCCTGATCTTTCAGGCCTAAGGCTTCATAGGATTTTCCAAGATATAAAAACCCTTCTGGATAGTCATATTTATCTTTTACTAATTTAGTTAATAAGTTGATTGACATATCATAACGCCCTCTCAAGTAGTTAATCTTTCCTTTTAAAAACAACAAGTTTCGACTTTTTTGATTTGAAGTGACATCGTTATCGTGTAAATCTAACCTTGAAAGAGCATACTCGTATTCCTTCGCATCCATCAATAACTCAATAGATTCAACAAATTTCAGAAATATCATTTTTTCAGCAATTTTCCCGATTTGTTTTACTTTTTCTTGCTTTAGTTCACTTTCTAAAGCTTCTTGTTTTTCTTGCTCTTTTTGCTGTATAAAATCTTTAAAACCTTCAATAACATGATTTGCGTACGGTTCTCTACATAAAGGACAGTTTGAAGCGTGAAGCAACCATTCTTTCAAGCAATCGGTATGAGTAGGATGTCCGTTAGGGCACTCCTGGAAAGAATCTACACCTTTAAAAATATCTAAATGACAAATAATACACGTAGCCATATCTATCAGAAAACTATTTAATAAATTATAAAATTATTACTTTTAAACCTAGGTTTTTAATTAATAATTCAATCTAATATAATCGTATTATTCTTAAACCCATCATGTCTATAAACAAAAAAAGACTTTTTAATGAACTTCTTACTAACTTTCTACTTGTTAATGAAGATGTGGAGGCTCTAATCGTATCTGATCGAGAAGGCTTTATTATAGCTGGTCAAAAAAAAGAAAACACTGATATGGAGTTAGTATCGGTATTAACCGCATTAATAAATCCGCTTTTAGAAAGAATACGGGAAGAATTTGCCTTCAAAAAGTTTGGTTCAGCTAGCTTTGACACCGAAAAAAATCGATTGCTCTTTATTTCTATAGACGAGAATACCACTCTTAGCGTAGTTTTAGACACATTAGCTTCTGTTGATAAAATTAGCCCTTACGCTTATTTTCTAGCGGAAAAAACTGCTCAAATCATATTTGCAAGCGAAGGCGATTCAATTCAAGTTGCTATACCGAATTTTGAAATAGAATCTGATGCTTCTGATAGTGCCAGTAGAATAAAAGAACAAATATACCAACTACGTTTAGATTCGGGAGGAATCTACAAATTCAAATTCATAATAATTGGCGATAGTTCAGTGGGAAAAACTTCTATTATAAGAAGATTTGTAGAAAATAAATTTACTCTCGATTATCGGGCAACGTTAGGACTCAATGTGTTATCTCACTCAATCAAATTTTATGGAAATGAGGTATCTTTATCACTTTGGGACGTAGGCGCACAAGACTACTTTAAACGCTTCAGAAAGACTTATTACGTGGGTGCACAAGCTGCTTTCATAGTTTTTGATGTATGCAATCGAGAATCGTTTGATAACGTGAAAATTTGGTATGAAGAACTAAATGATTTTATAGGAAATAAGAATATTCCTATAACAATTGTAGGTAATAAAATAGATTTAGCGGATCAGAGAAGCATTACGTACCAAGAGGGTATAGGGCTAGGTGAAGAGCTCACAAAGGAGAATATTGACAGTCACTTTTCTTACATTGAAACTAGCGCCTTAACAGGGAAAAACATAGGGGACGCGTTCAGTTTGATAGCATATCATTATATAATGAAGAGTAAAGAAAGAGAAGAACAAAAGTTAAAAGAAAGTTTAATGGTTCAAATTAATTCAATTTTAAATAAAAAAGGAAAACTGATCGTTTCATTTATTACAGAAAGTCCGTTTTGGAGCCCAGGCTTACAAATTTTAAACGATATAAATAAATTATGTGATTGCGAAAAAAAACTCGATGATAAAGAAAAAAGGTTGTATGAATACTCCAACGGGCTAATTATCAAGAACTTTTTATTCGATAACATAGATATTAAAGATTCTGATGGAGTTTTCGTTATATTTGACGCCCGAGATAAAAAGCATATCGAACCAATGTGGAAAGAAGTTGTTGTTAATATAATCCAAAACCTTAGCGAAAATAAAGTTGCTCTAATAGGTGTAAGAGTATCTGATCAGAGCGATTGGTCAAATATTATGGAAGAATTTAATGTTAACGAATATCTAGAAAAAAAAATGGTATCTCTTTTATTTTTTAAGATAGGTTTCGAGTACCGCTTGGAAATCTACGACCAACTTGAAGTAATGTTTAACACCATCATAAACCTTTAAAATTATCTCCAATTTTTCTAATTAAAATTTTATATATTAAAATAGCTACTTTTAAAAATAAGTTATATTATAATTATGATAAGTACAAATTCCGTTTGATATTATACACATTTGAAGGTAGATTAGATTGATTATAAACAGAAATCAACTTTTTAACGAGATTTTAAATAATTTTTTAGAAAGATTTACAGAAGTTGAAGCGATTATCGTCTCCGACATCGAAGGATTCGTTATTGCAGGAGCACAAAGAAAAGATATTGATGTCGAAATTGTATCTGTTTTAACTACACTAATAAAACCGATTTTAGAAAGGATACGAAGTGATTTCTCTTTCAAAAAATTTGGAACTGCCGCGTTTGATACAGACGAGTACCGTTTATATTTTGTTACTATTGACGAAGAGAGAATATTAAGCATAATTTTTAACAGTATGGCGTCAGTTGAAAAGGTTGCGCCTTACACATATTTTTTAGCAGAAAAATCTGCTCAAATTCTGAGCGCCCAAGCGGGCGATTCAATACAATTGGAAATTCCCGATTTTGATAATGAAGCTGAAAGACATGAAAGGTTAAAAGCATCAATATGTCAATCAGAATTCATTGAATGCGGTAAATATGCCTTTAAGTTCGTAATTATTGGTGATCATACGGTTGGAAAAACATCATTGATTCGACAATTTGTAGAGCGCAAGTTTTCACGCGATTATAGAGCCACGATTGGCCTAAATATTTTAGCACATAATTTTGATTTCCAAGGAAATGAGATAGGTGTTCAATTATGGGATATTGGTGCACAACAATATTTTAAACGTTTTCGTAAGATATATTACGCTGGTGCAGA
>JAUWNA010000495.1 GCA_030612905.1 Promethearchaeota archaeon | reverse complement strand
AGTCTTAGCCTTTATTGCGAAACATATTAAATTTTATTGCAATAAGAGAATTAACTCTAAAAAATTAGTTGATTTTCGGACTAAAGGAGTAAAAGAAGAATATATCTTACTAGTAATAAAAGAAATTGAGGCTCTAAAAAGAGAGTTAAAGGAACTCCTAAAGGAATACGAAGCCTTGTGGTTGAGTGTTGCAAAAAAAGATGGTTTTAAATCAATAAAGATGAAATATTTGTGGTTACTGAAATTTTACGACGAAAAAATCGAAGAAATTCGAAACAGAAACAAATGGTTGGACCCAAATATTCCTAGTGAATTAATTTACCTCGATGCTAAGAAAAAGCACCAAATTCACACTACTTACTTTAAAAAAACGATTGAAATCGACGGAGAAATTGAAAGTGCTTACTTACAAGTAATTGGAGGGACTTTCGCAAAAATTAACCTAAACAATAATCCTATCGGCCATGTAATAACCAGACATTCGCTAAATTATGTAGTTTTAGAAAATAATATTCAAATATTTGATATTAAAAAGTATCTAGAACATGGTGAAAATCTAATCCTTATCGAAAATATAGATTACGGTGGAGGAATTAGCCCAATTAACATTTATGGTGAAGTAAAACTAAAATTAGGTCAAATAGGTCTAATTAAAACTGATAATTCATGGTTAGGGGCAAGAAATCACGATGGTCCATGGAAAATTGTTAAAAGTTTTGGTAGCCCTCCTAAAGTTACTGGAGGATTATGTTACCCCGATTTTGAGAACAACATTCATTCGTTAGAAAGCGATATGATGACTGTGTTTAACGCTTTAATTGGTCGGATTCCAAGAAAGTTATATTGGGTTTTAAAAATTGTGATAAAAATGTTTCACCGTTACGACGTTCTAGAATGATTATTGGGATGATAAAATAAAAAAAATTAGTTGCTTAATTATCAATCATTTTCTCGTATTACAATTGGTTCAGGATTGTAAAGAATTTCTTGAATTTTTAACCTATCTCCTGCGTCCGTTCTTCCTATTGAGAGAATCGTAATTGTCAACCATTCAAAGGTCCCCTTGAACTCTACTTTTTCCCATAGTTTTACTATTATGTACCAAAAGAGCACAACAATAGCAAGCAGGAGTAAGAGTTGGAAACCGTTTAATTTTCCATCTAAAGCACCCCACCCGGTTATGGCATCGAAAATCAATACAGGGAAGATAGTAACCCACTGAAAACTCCAAATTGTCAATAATAACATGTTGAATCGTCTAAAGAAGATTGTTTTCTTTCCAAACTTTTCTGCTTTAGCACGTGGAAGACCACGGCTCCCAATATACCTACGCCTTTGATGAAATCAAAACTTATATATCGTTTCATTTTCCATCAATCTTTTTGTGAAATTTAATTAAATAAAAATTAAATAACACTTTGTTGTTAAGGTATATAAAATTAAATCAGTTTTAACAAATAATATAATTTTTTAGCTCAAGTATCTCCCATTAATTTTTTCTCAGTAATATCTTGAGCAATAACTTGAATTAAAATCTCATTATGCAATCGAATTAAAGTAGCAGTGTAACAAACCCATATTAATTTTCCTTCCTTATTATAACCTTGAATTTCGCTTTGTTCTACATCTTCTCCTTTAATTAATTGTTCGTATACTTTATGAAGAATGGATAAGGTACTTGAAGGTAAAGCCATGAGTTGTAGAAAGTTTTTACCAACCAAATCTTCTTTTTTGTACTTAAACAACTTGTAAGTAGAGTAATTACAATCTATTATAGTACCTCCAAAATTTAAGATTACTATTGCGTTTGGGGAAGTTTGGAATAAGTGCCGAAACTTTTTATCCGAATCTTTTAAGGCCAATATTTTTTCACGATATTTGATTTCTAAATCCTTTTTTAGGTCTTCATATTTTAATATATAATCTTTTATTTTTTCATCAAATTTTTTTTGTTCTTCTATTTCTCTAATAACTGTAATAAACCTAAAATTACCGTTCTCCTTAAAAACACCCCCTTTTGCCGAGACTGAGATAAAATGTCCATCTTTATGGCGGGTTCTGTATTCTGCTGAAAAAAGCTCCCCCTTATTTATTGCTTCCTCGAGATTTTTAATAATTTTGGGCACATCTTCTGGATGGAAAAAGTTAAACACGTTTAAACCTATCAATTCTTCAGGTTGAAAACCAAATAATTTAAAAGTTTGAGGACTACAATAAAAAATTGTACCATCTGAACCTATTTCCACAATTACATCCAATATATTGTTAATAAGATAACGATATTGTTCCAATATATTCTTGTTATCTACTCTTTTACGTTTATCTTTATC
>JAUWNA010000545.1 GCA_030612905.1 Promethearchaeota archaeon | reverse complement strand
TACTTCAAACGCAGACATAGAAGCCATTGCTCTCGTAAGCGTAGAAGGGTACCAGATCGCATTTTCAGCGCTTCCGCAGTATAAAGTAGACGGGGACCAATTTTGTGGGCTGGCGAGCGCTTTGCTGATGACCGGAAGCTCAACTATAAAAACCTTATTTCAAGAGGAACTAAGCGAAATAATTGTGAGGGCAGAAGACGGCTACATTATCGTCAGTAATGCTGGACGTTTAGTAATTGTATGCGCGGGAACTCTCATTGATACGTTAATGAAGACCGTTAAGGTAATGAGAGTAGCAGCTAAAAATTTAGCAAATATTTTTGAAAGGAAATAACAGACACATTTTTAACACAGAGGATTAACTTTATAAGTTTCTGACAATAATATCACTACATAAAAGCATGGTTTATATCTATGGTTACTAAAGATATTCTTTTTTGTTGGCAGTGGCCTTGGCGTTCTTGAAAACGCTTTTTCAATGGTTAAACCATACTTCGCGCTCTTTTTATTTCTAAACATCGAATTTTAAATTTCAATTGCATTTGCAATTGGGCGTTATTATTATTGGGCTCCAATCTTAAAATGAGACATCATATAAAATAGATGATGAAATAATATTAAAAAGGAATATAATATGATAGATTTTAATAAAACAAGAATTTTACTTGAACCAAACGAAATACCAAAGGAATGGGTTAATATTTTACCCGACTTACCTGTTCCTATGACGCCCTTAATAAATCCAATGGATGGAAAACCTGCACCTCCAGAACTTGCTTTTGCAATATTTCCAAAAGAGTGTGTCCTTCAAGAAATTTCTCAAGATCCATTAATTTCCATCCCGAAAGAATTAAGGGAGATTTATGCAAAATCATACCGCCCCACCCCTCTTCATAGAGCCTGTGGTTTAGAAAAAGAACTTGGAATAGTAGGCGATGATATTAAGATTTTTTTTAAAAACGAATCCGTCTCTCCAACGGGTTCACACAAACCAAATACAGCTTTAGCTCAAGCCTTTTATTCTAAAAGAGATGGGGTAAGTGAGTTGATCACTGAAACTGGCGCTGGTCAATGGGGTTCAGCTTTGTCCTACGGGTGTAATTTATTCGATATAAGTTGCACGGTTTACATGGTACGAGCTAGTTTTTTGCAAAAACCCGGAAGAAAAATATTAATGAGAGCTTTTAATGCTGATGTTCATGCAAGCCCCTCTAGCCTTACGGATTCTGGAAAACTTTATTATGAAAACGATCCAGATCACCCTGGAAGTCTAGGGATTGCTATATCTGAAGCAGTAGAGCATAGTATGAGAAGTGATAAAGCAAGATATGCATTGGGTAGCGTTGTAAATTTTGTCCTATTACATCAGACGATAATAGGACAAGAGGTGAAAGCTCAACTTAACAAAATTGATATTCAACCTGATATATTAATAGGATGTATGGGTGGTGGCTCTAATCTAGGAGGATTAATGATACCTTTCGTAAGAGACAAGCTGCAAGGCAAAAACCCTGATATAGAGATAATTGGAGTAGAACCAAGAGCTTGTCCAAGCGTAAATAAAGGAGCGTACAGATGGGATTACGGAGATTCGGCGAAAAAAGCGCCAATTTTAAAAATGTACACGCTCGGACATAATTTCATTCCTAGCCCAATCCACTCAGGAGGCCTACGTTACCATGGAATGGCGCCGATAATTTCAATTTTATCAAGTAAAAAGATAATCTCATCTGTTATGCACCATCAAACTGAAGCTATTGCTTCAGGATTAATGTTTGCTAAAACAGAGGGTATATTACCCGCACCTGAAGCTGCTCACGCTGTAAAAGAAACCGTAGATCAAGCCTTATTAGCTAAAGAAAACAACGAAAAGAAGAATATTGTATTTTGTCTAAGTGGTCATGGATTTTTCGACTTATTAGCATACAAAGAATACATGATTGGCAATTTAGTAGATTGCGAGCTACCGTACGAAGAAATTCAAAAA
>JAUWNA010000411.1 GCA_030612905.1 Promethearchaeota archaeon | reverse complement strand
CACTTCAATTTTAGCCCTCCACTAATTTATATTTTGGACAAAATACAATTTTATAGGAAGGAGTCATTATTTGGTCCTTGCAATTTTTAATAAGGAGTATTTCATCGCTTCCAGAACCGTCGCCATAATATTCCTTTTCAGAGATAAAGCCTTTTTTATACCTGCAGAAGAGGCAACAGCAATTTATATAATAGCGAATTAAAGCGTCTTCTTTTCCAACCACACAACTAGATTCCATCTCTTAGGTCCCCTGTTTTATTATATTTTATGTTTCCACAATTTCCGCATCTAAATTGCCCTTTAGGGCTCTCGAATAGAGCATTACCGCACCTACAGATTTTATAAACTATTGGTTTTTGAGGTAATTCTTCAGGAGTTGTATCCATATCAAGCGCTTTGAGAGTCGCTTCTATCCCAGCTAAATCCCGATCCCTCAGATCAAACATGTTTTCCTCGGTAATTAACACATCGTTCTCCATGGTTAGACCTCCTGTATTTTTTTCCGGATTAATTCTGATAAATCTATAATATTTTGAGAAATGTTATGAAAGGCGTCTTTAGTATTGCTTTCGCTAATAAGCTCTCTATGTTGTCGAGCTATTTTATTGGTCGTAATGATCTCGTTGGACCATCTCTTAATATCCTTCGATATAAATTCGATTTGACTTAATAAATCGGTGAAACTTACGGGTTTTCCTAATTCGAATACATCTATATTTAAGGTCAATTATATCCCTCCTAGTCTCTTTTTGGTAAGATAACTCTCTTCTCTTAATACAGTTTTGAGGTGTTCTCGTTGTTTAGGCGTTAAGTTCGCGACATCGTTAGTGTGGTTAAAGAAAGTCTTTTTTTCCATTATTGCTATCGTAAAATTATGCTCGTATTCAGAACAAATTCCGTTTACTAAATTCGTTATCTTATTTTTTTTCCAACAGAATTGAGTCCCTTCCTGCCTTCCTAAACAATATTTACAAGTTGCCATTTTTTTTAAACAATCCTCCTAAACGAATGGAAAATTATTGTTAATTTTTGATACTTCTTTGGACCAGTCTACGGCAGCACGATTTCTTGGATCTGAATTTGATTCTGAATATTCTTTAATAACATTAGAAAGAAGTTTAATAAAGAGTTGCTGAGAAGTCCGGTGCTTTCGAGTTAAATTTTTGACAAAATCCCTTGCGATCCGTTGTTGATCAATTTCACTTGCAGTAGTGATCTTTAAGAGTTCACTTACAATGACGGGGATTTTTTCTTTGTTCAATTCGTAGCACACCATTTTCTTATTTTCCTTCTAATTTTTCATTAATTTTTAACGAGATTTTCCAATTTGGGTATTCTCCTTTAATAGTAATTTTATGTTCACTGTTTAATTTCAAAACCCAATTTTCTAATAAATCAATTTTATAATGCATTATTTTACTTAGAAGGTGTAGGGAAACTAATCCTCCTCGATCCTCAATTACTTCTAAGATATATTGTTTTTTAGAAGGTAATTTACCATATTTCTGTTTTAATTTATCGTACAATTGCACCCTTATTTGAAAGATTTCATCCCAACTTAATTCTATTTCTTCAGCCATTTTCTTACTCGCCCTCCTCTTCTGTAGACCAAGCCCCGTGGTTTAGGGGCTTATTTTTGGAACACAATTTCCATATTTCATGACTCTCGCAAAGGGTTAAATGTTTTCGATGTCGTTGAAATTGGCAATCACACTCGTCTAACCAGCACAAACACATTGTTATTTTACATTCACTCATCTTCTTATTCGCCCTCCATGAATTCCGTTAAACCTTTAAGATCGTTCAATGAGAACATCATTTCGGTACCGTGTTGATATCCAATGCGGTCCCAATCTCCTGCGTCCGCTAAGTCGTCGATATGGATTCGCTCTACTACAAGCTCGTTTCCTGATTTGTAGATAAACTGAATTAATTCGCCTTCAAGTCCGGAAACCCAAGAACATCTGTAAGGATTATTATCGCTAAACTTTTTATAATATTTTATGGCGTTTTCAAGCGTGAAGGTCTCTTTTATAGGGTTGACTTCCAACTTTTCTTCCTGACCAACAAGATTATTTTCGGACATTTTTTTACACCTCATGGGCTAAATCATCGATCAAAGTAGAAAGAGCTTTATTCCCATCTTGAACATCGAGTTTAAAATCTTTAATAGATTTCTCATCAGAAAGATAAACTTGATGGGAAGGATACGTTTGAAAGACGACTCTTAATCTGGCCATTAATTTTTGTTTATCCATTTTTTTTATCACCTTGTTTAGGGGAGAAGATCGAATTCTTTTAGTATCTCGTGAGAATATAGCTTGTCACATTGCGCTTCGGTTAAAATCGCGGTGAAAGCTTCTAATGTGTCTTGGTCGTGAAGTAAGTCGAGAGATTCGATGAGATTCGTAAACTTTTCTTCCCTGAATTGTTTCATTTCTTTCAATTTTTTAGCGTCTATCCAATCGATTTTGTTGCCACAAGTATCTTTGTTGTTGTTTAACCATTCAGGAGTATAAGATTCCGTATCTTGAGGCTTTTTTTTAATAGGTGTCGTTTCGACTTTAGTCATCGATTTAATCTCGTCAGGAACTTCTGATAATGGACCTTCGCCAAGACATACATTGCAATAAATTAATTCTTCCTTGTCAGCGAATTTAACCAAAAAAAGTTCGGGAGACGTACTATATTTATTCTGACAAATGCAACATTCTTTCTTGTCGCGTCTTACCCATTGTTCGAGTTCTTCGCTCCAAACGCCTTGAGACAACATTTAAAGAACCTCCTCCGGAACTGTTTTTATTTGGCTTTGATTAGTGGGGTTTTTAAGCGTTTCAGAAATTTCTTCAATAGTGACTTTATATGTTTTTTCCGTTGAAAGTAAGCCATTATCAATGAATGCTTTTGGAATTGAAATATAATGATAAGTCCTCAT
>JAUWNA010000230.1 GCA_030612905.1 Promethearchaeota archaeon | reverse complement strand
CTGGTGAAGTCATTGTTTAAAACATTTAACGCTACTAACCAAAAATATATCTGAATTTGAGAAGAGAAATATTAAACTTATGTCAATAGCAAGCGATAGCGAAAGACTTTTACGAAAATTCAAGGAAGAAAATAATTTTGCTGTAGATTTGATATCTGATCGCGGAGCAAAGATTGCGAAAGATTACGATGTTTACTGGTTTGCTCCCGGTGGAGGAGGGACTATGAGTATTAAACAAGCGGTACCGAGCAAATTTCTAATAAACAAGGACGGAAAGATTATTTGGACTTATATTGGTAAAGATAAGACCGATAGGCCTTCAATAAAGATGATGACAGAGATAATTGACGAAAAATTATAGAATCCCTTAAGAATGACTTGTGTGTAAAAACTTTAGACGCACGATGACGAACCCCGCAAGGTTTCATGGGATATTACTTATTTTTTTGATTTTTTGGCCTAAAATAAAATTATAAAGAAAAAAAAAAAATATTATATTATAACTAATAAGTATAGAAACCCTTTCCAGTTTTCCTTCCTAATTCGCCTTTATCGATCATATCTTTAAGAGCCTGTGGTGGTTTATCGTTTGGATCTCCGCTTTCCTTATAGTAAGACATCTCGATATCCCAAACTACATCTAACCCAACTTGATCCATCAAAGTAAAAGGCCCAAGCCCCATTCCTGTATATATCTTCCACGCTTGATCAATCACTTCGATATCAGCGTGTCCACCGGCCCATATTTTCAAGCTTTCTTTTTTAATTGCGCGCCATATTCGATTAAATACAAAACCAAAGCATTCTTTTTTAACAACTAACGGCGTAATATCAATGCTTTCAATCCAATTTTTCCCTCTTTGAAAAGTCTCGTCGCTTGTTTCGCTCCCTCTCATTATATCTGCCATAGGAATTGTTGTAAGATTATAAAAGTGGATATTTAACACTTTATCTTTTCTTTTGACAGAATCTTCCAGCTTCGATATTGGAATTGAGGAACTATTAGTTGCTATTATAGCATGTGGCGGTGCGAACTTGTCGATCTCAGAAAATACTTCTTTCTTCAAATCCAATTTTTCTGGTATTGCTTCAATAATTAGATCTGCATCTTTTACAGCTTCCGCAATAGTATCGTGGAATGAAACATCTCCAGAAACCTTTTTTATCCTTTTTCTTCTCGCAATTTTTTTCGCGTATTTATCAAACTCTTCCAAATTTGCATCGTACATTCGAATTGAATAATCCTTATCCGCAGATTTTTCAACAATTTGCTTTCCCATGAAGCCTATTCCAATAATGGACACAACTTTAATTTCGTCAACCATTTTAAATCCACTAATTTTTTTTAATTTAATTTACTTTTAGAATACTCTATTTAAGAAATTAATTAACAATAGTTATATATTCAAGTTTATCTCCAATATTTATTAATCAACTTTTTACAAGAAATCTTTCTTTAAAATTTAATTTATAAATAAAAAAAAATGATTCCACAAGAGATTAGATTAAAATGGTACAAAAAAAAACAGCTTGGTATGAAACACCTGTAATAAAGGATATGATGGCGTTAGTTGGGGGCAGAGCTCTAAGAGCTGTAATGTCAACTTTTTGTTCGTCCAAAACGTATCAAGGTCAAACAGCATTACTAAGAGTTGCTCGTTATTTAGAAGCTTCCTTGGACAAAGAAGACAGAAGAGCGTTAATTATTACAGATTCTTTTACTGAAAAATTTGTTAAAAAGGTAACAGTTTTTCTTGACTTGATTGAAATGGAATATAAAATATGGTCTGGAGCAGTGCCAGAAGTGCCAATCTCAACAATTTATGAAGGGGCTAAAATATGCGAGGAATTTAAACCACAAGTCCTAATTGCTATAGGGGGTGGCAGCGTCATGGATACAACAAAAATGGTAATGGTTAAATACGAAAAACCTGAAATTAATTTGATGATGATTTTGCCATATTTCGGTTCCCTAGGATTACGAAAAAAAATGAAATATTTCGTAGCAATTCCAACGACATCTGGGACGGGTTCTGAAGTAACTCAAGCAGCAGTAATTACAGATACAGATAGAGAACCTCCTAAAAAACTTGTAGTGTTAAGCGACGAGATATATGCTGATATTACGATTCTATTTACGGATTTTGTTAAAGATATGCCTCCATTTCTAACAATGGCGACAGGATTAGACGCATTTTCTCACGCTACAGGGAGTTACATTTCAAATTGGGGTAGCCCATATAGTGATGCCATGAATTCGACTGCGATAAAAGAAATCGTAAAATACCTTCCACGTGCCTACAAATACGGAGTAAAAGATATAGAAGCTAGAGAACATATGCAAATGGCTGCACTGAT
Organism: Promethearchaeota archaeon; assembly: GCA_030612905.1. Classification (GTDB taxonomy): domain Archaea; phylum Asgardarchaeota; class Lokiarchaeia; order Sigyniarchaeales; family SOKP01; genus SOKP01. The sequence goes on along the minus strand of JAUWNA010000230.1, from coordinate 2,044 downwards.
GGCGGGGATTGGATTTGGAAATACAACAGCTGGAATAGACCATGCGTTAGGGCATAGCTTCGGGAAAATATTTGGCGTACATCACGGTCTTAGCGTTGGAATGTTCGCTCCTTATTCTATTGACTTTCAAGCAAAAGTCACTGATAGATGGATGGCTTTATGCCCAATTTTCAATATTGAAGTCAAAAACAAGAGTAGAGACGAGTTGTACAAAGAATTTCTTCAAGCCATCAAAGATTTTATAGTCTCACTTGATGGTCCTACATGCGTAAAAGATTTGAAAAATCCTGTTATTAGTAGAGAAGATTATTTCTCGAAACTAGATTTGTTAGCCGAATATGCCGACGATGACGCTGTATCTCTAACTTCTTATCGTACAATTAATAGAAAGCTATATAAAACCATTTTTGAGTACGCGTGGGATGGAAAAGATATTGATTTTTAATATGGAGGGAAAAAGATGAGTGAAAATTTATTTGGTTATAATGGAAAAATTGCTTATGTGAATTTAACCGACCAAACTGTCGATGTTAAAGAGTTGGATGTTGAAATTGCAAAGGAATATCTCGGTGGTACAGGGTTAAGCGCTAAAATAACTTACGACCTTCTATCAAAAGACGATTACGACACTTTAAAAAAAGATGCTTTTTCAGAAATTAATCCACTAATATTTGCGACGGGGCCTGTAACAGGAACATTAAGGCCCTCCTCCGGAAGGTACACCGTAACAGCAATATCACCCCTTACAGGGATATGGGGTGAAGGCTCTTCTGGGGGTTATTTTTGCATTCCATTGCATAACAGTGGCTTCGATGCTATAGTTATTGTTGGGAAAGCAAAAAGTCCTATTTATTTATATGTCCACGATGAAACCATTGAATTTAAAGGTGGAGATACCGTTTGGGGTAAAGACACGTACGAAACCCAATTAATTTTGAAAAAAGAGCTAAACAACGAAAAGATTCGGGTTGCTACTATTGGTATTGCTGGTGAGAATTTAGTGAAATATGCAGGAATAATTAATGACGAAGGTCGAGCTATAGGAAGATGTGGCTTAGGTGCTATAATGGGCTCAAAAAACTTAAAAGCTATTGCAATTCACGGAACCAAAAGAATTCAAATCGCAGATAATAAAATAGGCAGAGAACTGCTAAAAGAAGCCGAAGATGCAAAGAGGGGGGACCTCCTTAAATCAATGACGCCTTTTCTATTCACTTTATACGGTACAAACTGCTACCTAGACATAGGTATGGCTCTTGGTGATACGCCAGTACAATATTTTACTAAGAACGAATTTTTCGCCGAAAAATTGACGGGGAAAACTTTACGAGAAGAATATCCCGTTTTAGATTACGGATGCGCGGGCTGTACTATGAGATGTGGTAAAACTACGATTGTAGAACATGAAGGCAAAGAGATCGAAGTAGATGGACCAGAGTACGAATCGGTCGCAGCATTTGGACCTTTATGTGGCGTTTACGATTCCAAAGAAGTAATTCTCTCGCATCATATGTGTAATGTATATGGCTTTGATACTATTTCTGGGGGCGTGTCTATTGCGTTTTTAATTTACTTAGTTGAAAACAATTTAGGGATTGACAAAATTAAGTCACATCTAAAAAGTATTGAAATCGAACAAATAAAGTGGGGAAATGGACAATTAGTTTTGAAACTAATTGATAAAATTGCGAAAAAAGAAGGCATAGGCAACATACTCTCTGAGGGCGTGCGCACCATGGCAAAAGAATTCGATGTCGACCCTGAATTAGCAGCACATGTAAAGGGTTTAGAGATGCCCATGCACGATCCAAGAGCTTTTGCCGGACAAGCTTTAAGTTATATTACTTGTTACGTGGGAGCAAGTCACGAAAAATGCGATTGGTTCAGCGCAGAAATGGGAAATGTCGCGTACCCGCAACTTCGCGTAAAAGCTGGCGATAGAACTTCCATAAAAGGTAAAGAAAAGGGAGTTATTGCCCTACAAAACATTAGGGCGATAGATGATTCCGCCGTAAATTGTAATTTCCTAAACCCCTCACTTGAA
>JAUWNA010000473.1 GCA_030612905.1 Promethearchaeota archaeon | reverse complement strand
AACATTTTGCGTTTCCAAGACTTGTACGCTTTAGTTTCTTTTCCTCGATATATCGCTTTTTTTCCAGTTTGCTTCTCGTAGACTTTTTGAAGGCTTTCGTCGTCTTCCCCTTTTAACTCTTCTCTTTTAATCTCTTCTTCGATTTCTTCTTCTTCTTCTATTCTTTTAACTCGTTTGAGCACGATAAAGACTCCATGGTTCCAAATAGCAAATCCCAAATATACAAGCATCACAATAACAAATAACGTTAAACCGACAAACAAAACCCAATCTCCAGGGTTGAAATGCGTTATAATGTATAACCAGATGTCCGCAACTAATTCTAAGAAAAATGAAGGAACTATTACGACAAATAATGTTATGAGAAATATATAAACGCTAATTAGAGTTACTGCTATTAAAAGTCTTAGTGTTGTGTAGTCTTCGTACTTCTTGGCTAATATTCTATCCTTGAAGAGTCTCTGGCATAATCTAAGTATACCTCCTCGAAATAAAGTATAAAATAGGACGAGCAAAAACATATGTAACACGATTATCCCAACGACAATTAAAGCGGCGGCACCCGGACCCCAGCCTGCTACTACTTCCCATCTACCTGATTCTATTAGCCATCCAATAATCGTTAACCAAATACCTAAAATCGTGGTTGCTGAAGAAACTATTATCGAGTAATAAATCGTTTTAGCTATGCGTAAATCCCACGTTGAATACTCGTCTAAGGGATTAGCTGTTCTCGTTGGTTCTTTTCTTGGTTTTCTAGGCATAATTTTTTCACTATCAAATATTTTAAATTAGATTTTCAAATTTTTATTATATTATATGTCTTTTAGTTTATTTGAATTTATTTGAATTTTATTATTAAACTATACGTGATTGATAAGATTCTAAAAATTAAAATTAATAAGGTGTTTTTAGTGAAGAATGACAATATGGACATTTCGCAACGTCGGGTTTTATATCTTCTCCGCAGTAGGGGCAAAAAGTTTGATCTTCTTTTTTCTTATCGGTTATTTCCGACGGCGCTTCCTCCTCCTCCTCTTCAGTTCTCTTTTTAGCTTCTTTTTTTTCACCAGCTTTTTTGAGAACTCTTTCTTTTGTGGTAAGTGGCTCCGTTTCTTCTTCAGGTTTTTTATGTGGTTTTTTTGAAAAATCAACTTTTGCTCGACAGGTAGGACAATAAACCTTCTTCTTATTCATGTAGTAAAAGGCAAATACAATACCCGCGATTCCTAACGTTGCAATCGTAACCATCACCCATATTATTTTCTGAAACATTTCCATTGGCTTTTTTACGGCGTGATCGATTTCTTTATCGCATACTTTACAGTAAATGTACTTTGTCATAATTTTCCACTTATTAATTAAACTATATTAATTTTAATAATAGATTAGTTTAATTAAAAAAATTTCCATTATTTTAGGAAATTCGTTATTTTTTGGTTTGAAAAATTATTACTTTTCTCCTTAATAAAAACTTTTTACGCATAAGTCTTTTTAATAGTTATATACACTTTCAGATTTTAAGAAATATGGAAAAGAATTTATTTTACATAGAAACATATGGATGCACTTCAAATAAGGCAGATTCCAACATTATTTCTAATGTTTTATTTAAATCGGGATACACTGAAACTACGCTTGAACGCGCTGAATTCGTAATTATTAATACATGTGCTGTAAAGCAGCAAACCGAAAATAAAATAAAAGCTCGTCTGAAAGAATTGTATAACACCTATAAAAAAGAAACAAATAAGTATTTCATTATTGCGGGTTGTTTACCACATATAGAACCAAATTATATTAATGTAGTTAAAAAGATAATCCCAAACTTTTCGGCTATCATTAGCTTAGATAATTTAAACGACCTTCCTTTAATTTTTCAAGATATCAAATCCGGAAAAACTAATCTCGTTTTTAAGTCCAAAAGATCGATTGATAAATCAATATTTTTAATCGAATACCCTAAAGAAAAAATTACTGGAATTTTACCGATTTCGGAAGGTTGTTTAGGGTCTTGCACTTATTGCTGCGTTAAAAACGCCAGGGGTCGATTAAATTGCTATGATCCAATGAATATCGTAGAGAACGTAAAACATCAGTTAAAACAAGGAATTAAGCAAATATACTTAACCTCTCAGGATTGTAGTACTTACACGCATAACAACACGAGATTAGTCGATTTAGTTCAAGACATTGTACAACTGGATTACAAGTTCTTCTTAAGAATAGGAATGCTAAATCCAAGGTTTATTGTTGATAATTTTGATAAATTAATATCTATGTTTAAACTTGATAAAGTGTATCAATTTTTGCATATCCCCATTCAATCTGGAAGCGATGTTGTTCTTAAAAGAATGAATCGTTCTTATCTAATTTCAGATATAGCAGAAAATCTCAAAACATTAAGGAAAGAATTTCCTTACATAACCATCTCGACAGATATAATATGTGGGTTTCCTGGAGAGACCGAAGATGACTTTGC
>JAUWNA010000155.1 GCA_030612905.1 Promethearchaeota archaeon | reverse complement strand
GTCGAGAATTTATAAAAAAAATGCTTTGTTGATCAAAATTACGAATTAAAAATTCTTATTTTAATAAATTTTTGCTCGAAAAATGTCAATTTGGCAATAGAGCATTTCTTCTCTAAGAAGAATGATGACATTTTCGTTAATATTACGATTCTTAGGGTTTCAGATATCTAAATAGTTAAAAAAGCCACAAATTATTTTATGAGAACACTCATCATATTTAAAAGCTCGGAAATAATATAGAGGAGTAAGAAAAGGTTTAAATCTTCGTGAAAATAGTGCCAAAGGACAATAAAAGAGATTTTTCAAACCGATATGATGGCGGGGAAGACTTTGTCTTAGAAAGCCATGGAATTACGGAAATTGAGGGTTTGGAGGAACTAACAAAGCTTAAGAAACTTCGCCTTTTTGGGAACGAGATAAAAAAAATCAAGGGGCTTGAGAACCTTAAGAACCTAGAGACATTAATCTTCGGCGATACATATCATTATAACCGTGGAAACGACATTGAAGTTATCGAGAACTTAGAAAATTTAACAAAACTGGAATGGCTCAACTTGGGTTTAAATAAAATAACAGAAATAACTGGTCTTGAAAATTTAATAAACCTTGTGCAATTAGATCTCTCCTGCAACCGCATTTCAGAACTAAAAGGAATAGGCAACAAACAATTTTTAGTTGAAATCGATTTAATGGGGAACAAGATTAGAATAGTTAAAGGATTGAAAGGTTTGCGGTACTTAGACGAATTGAATTTGCAAGGGAATCCTATAGAATCGATAGAGAGTATCGACGAATTGAAAGGCATTTCTAGCTTACGTATAAATATATCGAAGATTCCTGAAAGTGAAAAAATTATCTTTAGCAAACACTTTTGGGATCGTGGGCATCATTCTTACGTTTCGCGAAAAAGTGTGAACTTAGATGAGGAGTTTCCTTTTAATCCTGTGAGAAAGTCGTTTTAGATGATCATCAGATAATATGTTGGATAAGGTAAAATACATTTAAACCGAACTAAATTGACTTATTAAAAAGTAATAAATAAGTTTTAAAAAATAAAAAGATCGATTTAATTTTTTCTATAAGAATAAGCTCATATTATATGGATATTAATCAATATAATAATGTAAAACAAGCTAATATTCAATTAATAACAATGTAATCAAAAAAAGTCCGACAAAATGAAGATAGTTGTATCTGGCCCTCTCCAGTGTGGAAAGTCGAGTTTTATCAAATCTTTAGACGAAAAAGCTTTGAATGTCGAAGCAAAAGCTAGAGATAATAAGTTTTATACGGTTGGAATGGATTTAGGTATTGTTAGATTAAATGGGTTTGATGTCTTTCTATTTGGAACCCCTGGATTATTAAGATTCAATGTTATGAGAGATGTTATCATTCAAGGGTCTGATGGTGTTATTTTCATTTTTGATGCAGCTCATCCTGAAAAAGATGAAGATGCATTAATCATATTAAATTCCCTTAGAAAAACAATAGGAGTTGATACACCTATAGTTTATTTAGCAAACAAGCAAGATATTGCTGGTGCGAGACATGCTGAGATAGTAAGATCGCAGAATTACTTACGCGACGATGCTATGATTTTTTCAACAAGCACAAGGACAGGAGAAAATTTAAAAGAATCTTTAAAATATCTTGTAAATCTGATATACGATAATTATTCTTCCCTTCTCACAGTACTTCGTTCATACGAAACAGATGTTGATGGATTGGCTGAAAAGTTAGAAAAAAATCCTATTGAGATGAGAGATTTGTTAAACAACCTTGAAATAAAGAGGTTTATTGAGGTTGACAGGCTCAAAAGAACTTACAAAGTAAAACATGGGTTAAAACTGTTGTTATAAAGTTTAAATTTTATTTTTTTAGCCATATTTTAATTTAGTTTTACAGCAAATCAGAAGGCAAGATAATATCTTTACCGTATTTTTTCAATAATTTATTTAATTCCGATTTTTGTTTAGAATGTACTTCCCAGAAAAACTTTGGGATATCTTTTTCTGTCTTATACATATCTTCCATGCGATCCAACTTATCAAGCAATTTTTTTATTTTTAACTTAAATTGCTCTGTGTAATCTTCTTGAGAATATTCTTTATCTAATTCTAATTTAAACAATGCTTTCAAATCGTCATATTTTGGAAGATATCCAATCGGTGTTTCAATCGCATCGAAGTCTCCTTGAGTACGGCCTTCCGCCCAAATAACCCACACTTTCTTATCCAACATGCCATTTAGATACTTTCCGTCTTTACTTTTAAGAAAATAATTAGTAGAGAATACTTTTGGACAATGTTTTAATCGATTACCAAATTTGCGGTGATTTTTTAAATATTTACCAAGAGGAACAACCAAGAAATCAAGATTCGCCATTGGGCTAGCTTTTCTAACACCTACGGCACCAAGAGTTGCTGAAGTTGTTTCAGATTCAATAGTTGCCCCCATAAAGATTCCATACTCCCAACTTATGCTTTCAACAACAGGGGGCATTGTATCTGAATCTCTACCACCATAGAAAATGCCGTGAATGGGTACACCATTAGGGTCTTCTAATTTTGGATCGCAATTAGATAGATCGGTAAGATTAATTGTGTACCTAGCATTTGGATGGGCGAGAAGGACATTATTCCCATTTTCGTCAGATTTTCCTTCAAACCAATCACCTGAATAATTAAAGCCTTCTTTAGGGTACTCCTTCCCCATCCCAAGCCAATATGGTTTTCCGTCCTTTATGAGGACATTGGAATAAATTAATTCTCTTGGGGTTATAAGCGCTTCGTATATTACGGGATCATTTTTAGGATTTACATCTTTTATAATACCAAATATTCCTTTTTCTATATTTACAGCATGTGTATAACCATCTTCCCAGATGCGAAGGTAAGCAATATCGTCGCCTACAATTAGTTGTCCCGGAAGCATAGCCGTTGAAGTTTTTCCACAAGCACTTGGAAAAGCCCCAGTAAAATAAGTAGTGCGATTTTTTCCCGTAGGACGAATCCCCAATATGAAATAATGTTCTGTGAGCCAATCTTCATTATTTGCTTTATTTATTGCTAATCGTAGAGCTAATTTCTTTAATCCTAAAGAGTTGCCAGCGTATTGATTGTTTACAGACAAAACCCGGTCTTCTTGTAAATCTACATATATACGACGTTTATTGATATTTTTAGTAACTGGAGGATCTCCAACGAGTTCACCGGCAGAATGGATAAAGTAAAAGAAATCATCAGAACCGTTAAGATCTTTGAATTCTTCGTAGCCGACACGATACAAAAGGTCTTCTGAATGTGCTACATAGAACGAATCCGTAAGTTGTAGAGCTCCGATTGTAAATTTAGAATTTATTGGACCAAGACAGAAAAATCTTACAAGACATTCTTTTCCTTGCATGCATCCATCCATAATTTCCAATACTTCATTGAGTCCTTCATCCCTATCCATTGTATTTATCCAAGGGCTCCTATATTCACCTTTAGGAATTAGCACTTTAGTATTTTCCTTATCTCTTGCTTGATCGTAAAAGCTATCGTAATGAATAGTATGGCCATTTATCTGAAGTTTAATCTCTTCGTTGATGGCGATAGTTTTTTGTCTCACATATTCGATATCTTCTTTAGAATCAGAAATTACTGTAACCTTACTAGGTTTACATAAGTCAACAAATTGCTTTATAATCTTTAACACGTGCTCATTCTTCAAATTAAACAATTTTTCGACGTCATCTTGAGATATTAAATCTCTGTCAACAAAATTCTCAAAATCTTTTGTAATATCCATCTTAATTCAATTAATAAATATTTTAAGTTTATGGATAAAAAAGTGAAATTTTTATTAAAAATCTTTTTAATGTCATGAAAAATTGAAAAATTTTTAAATAATATTTTAAAATAAACGAAAAGAAGTTAAAAATTAGAAAAAAATAAAATAATTTACATTTTATAATCCAGGAGGTTTAGAGCCTTTAGCGCTGATAATTCTATCTACTCTTAAAATTAAATTTGCTAATTCGCTTCCCGCTTTGATTACATGTTTAACAAGAGCGGCGGGTTCAACTATCCCTTTTTTAAAATTATCTTCGATCTTATTAGTTATAGTATCAATTCCAAACCATTTTTCGTTATCAGTTTTGTGAGCAGCGCGTAATTCCGTCATATTCTCAATTTCGTCTAATCCCGCGTTTTTGATTAGAGTTTTTGGAATTTCTTCTAATGCTATAGCAAAGGCGTTTACTGCAAGTTGTTCTTTCCCGCTAATTTGGTTCGCATATTCTCTTAGTCTCTTCGCAAGCTCGATATATATAGCGCCACCACCAGCAACCACGACTTCTGTATCCATTACTTTAGCAAGTACTGAAAGTACATCGTGTAAGGTAATTTCTGCGGAATCTAGAATTTTCTCTAAGCCTCCTTTTAGTATTATTGATACTGACTTAGGGTTTTTACATCCACTAAATAAAACATAATCGTTGCTAGCAAGTTTTTCAAATGTTATTTTTTCTGCAAACCCTAAATCTTCTTCGGATAAAGAGTGGAGATCAGCAATTTTTTTCGCTCCAGTAGCTTTTGTAACTGCCTTTATGTCTGAATCACCGAGATTTTTTATCGCAACGATTCCTTCTTTAGCCAAATACGCACCGAATTTATCGGAAATGTCTTGGTTATTAACGATCATATTCACTCCTAAATTTTTAAAGATTTTTAAGTAATCTTGCAGGATTTTATCTTCTTGATCGAGAAACTTTTGTATGTCAGCAGGGTTAGATATTCTAATTTGGGAATCGAATTCTGTTTTAACAACATCTAATTTTCTTTTAATAACAGCTATTTTCGCATTTTTAACTACTTCTGGCATGGCTGGATTGACTCGTTCTTTCGCAATGTAGACTCCATTTATTAACTCTGATTCTTGAAGCGATTTTCCAGGCGCCTTAATAATTAACACATTCCCTACTTTCGAAAAAGTATCTTTAGCGTCTCCCTTTACGTGTTTTATAGCTTGTAAAGTTAATTCTGCAAAATAATCTTTTACCCCTATAATATCTTGAGCATTCATAGCAGTTTTAGCGATATTAATAAGAATTTTATCATCGTCTGGAGATATTTTAACAGCGATCTCATTTAGAATCTCTAAAGATTTATTTGCTGCCATGCGAAATCCATGAGTAATAGGTTTTGGATGTATGCCTTGTTCAATTAATTCTAGAGCGTTTCCCAATAAAGTAGCGGAGAAGATGACAGCTGTAGTAGTACCATCACCGATATCATCGTCAATCGATTTGGCTACATTTACCATCATATTCGCAGCAACATTATCAATATCAAGCTTCTTTAATATTTCGGCGCCATCATTCGTTATCGTTACGTCTCCTATAGAATCTACAAGCATTTTATTCATACCTTTTGGTCCAAGAGTAGATTTTACGGATTCTGTAATTGCTAGAATCGCATTTATGTTTTGCATTCGAGCTTCTTTCTCTTTAGT
>JAUWNA010000358.1 GCA_030612905.1 Promethearchaeota archaeon | reverse complement strand
CCTCCATCAAAAGAATAAATCTCTTTTTTAACTTCTTTATCGTTTTCAATGAGTTTTATTGCAGCCCACCTTCTTTTATCAGGAAGGAATTTAGGAAGATTATTTTCAAGGATTTCTATAGCTTTTTTTATTTTTACCTCTAACTCACTAGAATAACGAATAATTTCAACGCTACTTCTTGCTAATTTATTATCTTTGACATAGCTTTCGATTATATTTCTGGCTTCTTTTATACCTTTACCTTTGATTGCTACTGTTGGTATAACAGGAGCTCCCATTAACTGTGATAATCGCTCAACATCAATGTTAATTTTTCTTTTTTCTGCTGCATCCATTAAATTTAATATAAAAATCACCGGGACTCCTAGTTCTTTCAATAAAAATGCTAAATAGAGATTTCTCTCTAAATTCGTTGCATCTAAGATATCGACTATTAAATCAGGTTTTTCATTTATAATAAAATTTCTTGCGATCATCTCATCAATAGCTGCCGGAGATAAAGAATAGACACCTGGAAGATCGATTACTTCAATATTTCCCATTTTACCTATTTTCTTTTCCACAGTAACTCCAGGCCAGTTTGCAACATGACCAGTTTCTCCAGTTAATTCGTTAAAAAACACAGTTTTTCCAACATTTGGATTTCCAATTAACGCTAAACTTTTAGACATTTTTTTCTTTACCTCATTAAAGTATTTCAACCTCAATTAATTTACATTCGGATTTCCTTAGACTAAGATTGTAGTTTTTGATTTCTAATTCTAAAGGATCTCCTAAAGGTGAAGCTCGAATAACTTGTATTATTTCACCTGGAAGCATTCCCATTTTACCAACAATACTGCCTATTGATTTTTCAACAGAAATAATTCTAGCTTTCGTGTTAAATGGTAAGTCAGTTAATTTCATTTACTTCTAACCTTACATTTTTCTTTTTTTTTTTTATAAATTAGGTATGCCTAAAAAGGCAAATTATAGTTACAAAAGAAACTATTGTTTTTAAATCTTATCTTTGAATTACAATAATTAATTATAGATCTTTAATTTAACTTTCATATTATAGATTTGAATTTATAGCTTGGTCATAGATTGAATACAAAAGATTTATATCTATTCAAAGAGTTTATAATTTAGGTATAACTAAATTATTTTAAAAGCAAATGAAAATATGAAATGAATGAAATAAACTCAAATTTATACATTAAAGTCATCCGGAAGATCATAGAAAAGGGTGTGTCTAGTCCTCATTTTATCGCTCAATCTTTAGAGATATCTGAAGAATTATTAAATGTGGTAATACATTCACTATTAGAAAAGGGATATTTAAACTATATCGATGATAAAGAGTTTAAAAAGGAAGCGTCGTTACATTGTAAGTTTTGTCCTTATGCTAAAGATTGTTCGGAAAATCTACCTTCTGTTTTTTATGAACTATCGGAAAAAGGAAAAAATATCACAAAAAATTATAACAATTAAAACAAGGATTTTACAAAATATGCCAAAATTAAACAACAAAAGACATAGAAGAAGGCTTAATAGAAGAGAAAAAGAAATGAATTATCATCTTAACTTAAATAAAAATAATAGTTACCATTATAAACATGAAAATTTTAAGGAATTTGAAGAAGATCTACTGAAAGTTATTTATGAAGGGAAAGATCATAAGATATCAAATAAAGATTTAACCGAATTCTTCAATAAATTAAATATACCATCTCATAGAATTATAAAACATTTACTTAGAAATGCTTTTTTACATTTTTATAATAATTCTGTTTCTCTTACTCCAAATGGAATATTAATTGCTAAAGAAATACATAGTAGGCATAATAAGATAGAGAATTTTATAAAAAGAAAAGGAATGGTCTGTGATGCTCATGAAATGGCTCATATCCTTGAACATGAACTCACTACAGAAACTATTCAAAAAATAATAAAAGCATCAGAATTAAAAGAGAAAGGAAGGCCTTTAATTAACTTTTTATTACCATTTGGGACAATTGTTGGTTTAGATTTGCCTGATTGTAAAATCTGGACGAAATTGATAAGTATTGGGATATTTCCAGGTCAAAAAATCCAAATTATTGAGAGAAATTCAACTAATTTTTTAATTGAAGTAAAAAATAGTAGAGTTGCTATAGATAAAATCCTAGCAAACGGTATACTCTTAATTCCTTGAAATATCACACCCAACCTCAATTTAACATTTGTTAAAAGTAAGTTTTTCAAATAGTTTAATCAAGGATTATTTTTGATAAATTCTACAATAACTTCTGCTAATTCAGGACCTTTATCTTCTTGAACAAAATGGCTTGCGTTTTTAATTGTGGTGTGATTTTGCCCCGTAGCTCCAGGAACGAGTGTTTGCCAAAATTTATCTCCTCCTCGAGTAATTGGATCCTTATCAGAAAACGCTGTTAAAAAGGGTTTTTTCCATTGTTTAAAAAGTTCAATCGATTTTTTATTTGCTTCGTGTTCCGGATCATCGGTACTTATTGGAACTAATGATGGCAAGATCCGGGCGCCAGCTTTAAAAGTATCGCAGGAAAAGGCGCGTCGTACCCGTTCAAAACCTCTTTAGACAATTTAGTGGTGGTTGCACCTTGTAAAATAAATTTGATGTCAAATGAAGGTGAATTTCTAGAAAACTCCCGCCAATTAGTAAAAGCTTCAGACATCCTTTGTTCACCGGTTGGTAACCCCCCATTTGATAAAACAATTCTATTAAATCGATCCTGATTTTCAATAGCAAGTCTTAAACCTATTAAAGATCCCCAATCTTGACAAAATAAGGTAATATTTCGAAGATCGAGTAGTTGTAGCCATTTTGTCATCCATTCTACATGTTTAAGGTATGTGTGGTCGTTTTGTTCAGTTGGTTTATCTGAACGACCAAATCCTACTAAATCTGGCGCTAAAATTCTAAATCCTGCTTTCACTAGAATAGGAATCATATGTCTATATAAAAAACTCCATGATGGTTCTCCATGCATTAATAAAATGACATCTACTTGTTTAGGACCCTCATCTAAGTAGTGGATTTTAATTCCATCTACTTCGATAAAATGTGGTTCAAATGGAAAGTTGGGGAGGTTATCAAACCTCTCTTTAGGTGTGTTTAATAATTTCATTTTTTCCTTAGCCTATTGAATTTTTAATTTCAGCAAACTGTATTTAGTTAATCAAAAACCTTATTTATATAAAAAATAATTCTTTTTTGATTTATTTAATTTAAAAAATTTAATTTTTATTGAATTATTCTAAAAATTAAGATTAAATTGTTTTATATTCTTGACCGATGATTTTTGTTAATTTACTA
>JAUWNA010000501.1 GCA_030612905.1 Promethearchaeota archaeon | reverse complement strand
TTTTTCATGTCTTCGGGAAAACGGTTACCAATAACGAGGATGTTTTTAAAGTCTAAGTGGACTTCGTTGGTTACTTCGACGATTCTTTCCATGGTGTGAAATCCCATTTTACTCGCGTCCGTTACGATAACGAGGTCAGTCACGTCCCGCCCCGTCCTTCGAGCAAAGTGCTCTAACCCCGCGGGAGAATCTATTAAGGCGATGTCGTAATTTTTCGATAATACATCAATTATACGCTTTAGCGTGTTATTTACGCTGCAATAACACCCTTCCCCTTCCCCGCGTCCCATTTCTAAAAGGTCGAAGTCGTCCAATTCTATGAGCGCGTCGAAAACCTCAGATTCGATAATTGAATCTTTCGAAACTTCGAGGGGTATTTGTCTTTTCTGAATTTTTTCCTTGAGCGCCGTCATTTTTCCCCCTACCGTTTGTTTGAACCCAACCTCTTCACCGATGATGTCTCCGATGTTTGCGTCGGGATCGGCATCAATAACCAGTATGTTCTCGTATTTTTTCGATTCCAATATGTGTTTAAGCATGAGCACCATTAAGGTAGATTTGCCAACACCACCTTTTCCACTAAACGATACAATTTTTAACGTCACGATTTTTCTTACTCTCTCTATTTCGTTTACGCGAGCTTATTTGAAAAAAAAGGTGCACCTCATATAAGGTTTGATTTTATAAAAACTAAAATTACTCTCTAAAAATGTTATTTTTGATATTCAAATTTAAATAAAAGGTTTGATATAATCATCTAAAAATATATATAAGGCAAGAACTACCAACCATTAATTTATAACTAAATATAATAAAATTTCAAAGGTTGTTAAAGAAATTCATTAAGGGTCCTATTTCGAAAACGTTTTTCTACACCATTTCTCATCCCCGGTAACTTAAAACATTGGTCAGGTATCATCTTTTTAAAGTAAGGTTGGTTTTCTCGTTCAGTTATGAATTGTGATTTATATAGCGTTTCGAAGATTTCCTTACCTGAAAATTGGATATCATCAAAATATGGGATAAAAGGACGATTTTTACTAACAGTTTCTACAATGTTTTTTAGAGGAGAGTTAATTTCTCGAATAATTCCTTTTTCGTCTATTAATCCAGTTTTATGGGTGTGTTCATTATACAAACAGATTACACATTGTGGCCATCTTTCGTGAAAATAGTTTAAGACAAGATCAATCACTCTATGCTTGAGCTGTACCACTCCAAATAGCACACCACGACTATTTATTTCTGTTCGTGCGTATTGTTTCGCACGATACGCTTCAGTAAACACTTCTCGCATCATTCGGTTAATCTTTTTTGCCAATGAAGTTCCTGAATTGCGTAAAACTACTTCTGGAAGCTTTTCGATATGTTGCATTAGAGCCGGAGAATATTTAGAATGGCGAGGAAGATTAAGGACCAATTCTTCGCGTGAATATCCTTTAGCACGCCCAATAACTTCTAATGGATCACGACTATTTGATATCTTTTTCATTAGATTTCACTCTGTAAAATTGTGTTGTTGTTAAGATTGGTAAAATCAGAAAGAGTACTTTGCTTCTGTCCGTTTATCAAGAGGAACGGGTCAGCTCTTTTTAATACTACGCCAACAGATTTTAGATCTTGTCTGCGCTTGAACAAAAATTTTTTAGCTCGTAAATTAATTATCCGTTTAGCGGAAATTGGACCAATTCCAGGAACGCGGAGTAACTCTTTGTATGGCGCTTGGTTTGGATCCACTGGGCTATGATCTTTAAAATATTCTCTTGCTAAGTGAACTTTAGGATCTCCTTCGGGTAAATTACCTTCTTCGGTCAATACTTCTTTCAAATCTTTTAACTTATAATGGTAGATTCGTAATAACCAATCGCTTTGGTATAATCTATGTTCTCTTGCTAATGAAGTTGCTTGTTTACCTGCTAATGGTGTCCCTTCAATTGGAATGAACGAAGAAAAATACGCACGCCTTAGATCGATTTCTTTATATCCCCAATCAATTTGTTTAAGTAGGTCGTAATCACTTTCACTTTCTGCGGCCCCCACAACAAATTGCGTCGTCTGTCCACCATTGAGAATTGGAGCACCATCCCATCGAAATTTTTTATACCCATCTTCCCGTCGACCTTTAATCATATTTTCTTGGTATCTCAATTGGTTATCATGTTTTAAATCTTTCAAGATTTTGAGGGTTTCATCGTTGTGTCTGATGCGGATCTGCTTTAACCAGCGTTGGCGAGTTATAATATCGTTGTAATAATCTTTCTGTTCTGCGATTTCAGC
>JAUWNA010000491.1 GCA_030612905.1 Promethearchaeota archaeon | reverse complement strand
AAGTAAATTGACTAGATGAGCGTAGGGGGTCATACTTCCTCCAACATCCATAAGTAGGATAAGTTTAACGTTGTTTTTCCTTTTTTTCTCGAAAATAAGTTCGATGTCCCCGCCATTTCTAGCAGTTTCATCAATTGTTTTGTCCATGTTTAACTCGTCTTGCTTCCCTATCTCTTCCAACCTCTTTAGACGCTTCAATGCGACTTTAATTTGGCGGGTGTCTAGAACGATATCTTTTCTGTAATCGGCAAAAATTCTTTTTTGGGCGATTTGTATTGCCATGCGCATGCCGGACGAACCACCTACCCTCATACCCATCGGGTTTTGCCCTGAATGACCAAATTGAGAAAAACCTTGAGTTCCAATCCATTGATCCCCAAAATTGTGCTCCTCATCCTGTTTTTTAAGTAATTCTTCGAAATGTTTTTGTAATTCTTCGATATCAAAATTTTGGTTAAGAAATTCCTGAAATCCGTCAGGTAATTCTAGTGGATTAATATCTTTTTGAAGCCAATCCCATATTTCTTGTTTGATTTCTTCTGGAAATTTTAAAGATGCGTCTTTGAAAAAGTTAGCAAACGAAATATCGTAAATGTCAAAGTGATGTTCGTTCTTGCATAAAATAGATCTCGAAATATAGTAGAACTCGACCATGTTATGGATAAGTCCCTTTTCAAGGGCTTCCATAAGGGTCATATACTCCGTAATACTAACCGGTAACCTTTCTTTTAGGTAATAAAAGTACTCAACAAACATTTATTTAATCCTATAACCAAATAATTTAAAATTGATCATGTAGGGAACTTAATTTTTTCTAAAGCAATTTCGAGGTCTTTTTCCTTTTTAAGGAGCACTCCAAGGAATGGTATTCCATGCTTCAGTTCGTCTAGGCTTATTCCACTTTTCAATAAAACGCCGATCCAATCCAGAAGTTCAGATGTTGAGGGCATTTTCCTTAGTTTTGTGATCGTTCTTAACACATAAAAATTTTTAAGGCATTGGTCTAAAAGGTTCTGTTTCAGATTTGGATAGTGAAGATTACAGATGTCTGCCATAAATTCTTTTGAAGGAAATTCTATCCAATGAAACACGCATCTGCGTAAGAACGCGTCAGGAAGCTCCTTTTCGTTATTTGAAGTAATAATAACAATAGGTCGGGTTTTAGCTTTAACAAATTCTTTGGTTTCTTTAACGTAAAATTCCATTACATCTAATTCTTGTAATAGATCGTTTGGAAACTCGATATCTGCCTTATCAACCTCGTCGATAAGAAGAACGACTTGCTCCTCAGAGTCAAATGCCTCCCCTAGCGGTCCAAGCGTAATGTAATCTTTAATATTATTTACATTACGATCATCACTTCCAAATCGACTATCGTTTAATCTCTGGACGGTATCGTACATGTAGCACCCATCGATTGCTTCCGTTGTGCTTTTTACATTCCATACAATTAATCGTTTTCCTAAAGTTTCGGCAATAGCGTGAGATAATAAAGTTTTTCCTGTACCGGGCTCTCCCTTTACTATTAAAGGCCGAGCTAAGGCAATTGAAACGTTAACGATGTTTCTTAGTTGAGGATCAGCAATATATTTGATCCTTTCAGTATTAACATCTCCTTTAAATTGATTAAATCCAGTATTACTCATAATTAAATGAAATTAATATAGAATTAAATATTTTTTGACTAATTACAAAAAGATTGGTTTTATTTCCTAAAAATTTGCTTTCGAATTAATTTTCAGCACCATCTAATAAAATATTAAAAAAATATTTAATTCTAATTGGAGGAAATAAAAATTAACACTAAATTAAATTTAAAAAAACATTAATCCAAATCAAAAATAGTTAAGTGAAATTTTATGACAGCAGGTTCAGAAATGTTAGAAGAATTAAGGAAAATCAGAGAAGCGTTAGCACCTACTCCGCCACCTAAAGAGCCGGATAAAAAAAAAAATTGGATGTTTAGACAATAATGTAACTTTCTTTTTTTATTTTTTTTTTTATTTAATCGTACTTTAAAACTCGTTTTTTTGCAGAGTGATATGGAATAATCTGTCTAAACATTTTAGATAGGAATATTTTTATATTTATACAAAAACTTTAGTAAGGGAAGCTATTATTTGAAGCTAATTTTTATGGAATTCATAAGAAGATGAAAAGAAGAAATCCAGTAGAAAGAGAAAACCTTTCAATGTATCATTTGACAAAATACACCAGTAAAGAATTACTAGTTGAAGAATTAGTATTTACATAGGGTGGAAACAAGTCATATTTTTTAAATAAATATAATAATCAACCGTTTAGATTTAAGTTAAAAGTAGTTCTTACGAAATTATTTTACGCTATTATCTTTGGAATTATGCCTGTAATC
>JAUWNA010000035.1 GCA_030612905.1 Promethearchaeota archaeon | reverse complement strand
AACTTCCCGAAAATGATCCTCCTTTAAAAGCCCATTTAGTTGGTTGGTATTACGATAAGCGATACACGAAGAAGCCAATCATCGAGCAAATGGTGTTCGAGATAATCCAAGAGTGATTTTAAGTTTAAATTTCTCTCTTTTCTTTTTAAAATTTAACATTTTCCACTCTATGAGATTAAGCAAAACTTATATTGATACGTAATATGAACATTATTATTTTTAATGATATTCAAATTAGTTTAATTAGAAATAAGTGCATAATATTATGGAAACATGCAACCAAAATGTTATTAAAAAAGAAATAATCGAGATTAATAAGGAGCGATATTTCCAAGTCGATTTTTTAAAAGCGATAATGATATTTTTGGTTATTTTCGACCACACTATTCCTTGGACCGTCAAAGGAGTAATGGGGGTTGCGCTTTGGGAAAGAATATCGATACCAGTATTTTTAATTATTATGGGTTTTAATATGGGTTTGTCTTTTAAGCGTAAAGGAGAAACTTCGTTAAAGAAGTTATATTCGGCGAATTATTTTAAGGGAAAATTCTGGCGATTTTTATACCCTTACTTGATTTTGTATGTATTAACTACTCTTTTCGGATTGATTGTTTACGAATTTAACTTTAGTGCGATAATCATTTATCATTTATTTCCCCATTTTATGGAATTGAATTTATTTATGGGACTATTACCTTTTTGGGGGCCTGGTAATTGGTTTATTCCAGTAATATTTGGTTCAATCCTTATAATGCCATTGTTGTACAAGGGATTTTCAAGTAAGGGATATTGGGCAATAATAACTTTAATCCTTCTATTTGTTGTGGAATTTCTTACTCAGTTATTCGTTCACTATACATTTTTTGCCTTAGGGTTTTCAAGCGGTGTGGATTATTACAATACAATGGAACTTGCTTGGTTTTTCTTTTGTAGCATTCTTTTTTATCTTTCAGCTGTTGGTTTAGGCATGTGGTTTTCTAATGGCCACAAAATTAAAAGTAAACATAACTTATTCATGTGGATTCTTTTTCCAATAAGTTTGTTTTACATCATCCTATCCCAGTTTTTTGGCTTAGATATTCCTTTTATACATGGCGATTATAATCTTTTTGTCTTTCCCTATTCTGCTTTCGTGTTCTTAATTGGGTTGGCATTACTCCCGCAAGAAGCTACTAATAAGATAGCTAAAGCAATCTCTTGGATTGGGAAATCGACATATCACATATTATTAGTACAAATTTTTTACTTTGGGATTACTGTGTGGTTATATGGAGATCATTATCGAGCAAGCATCTTCGGAATCAATAATAGCGACGATTTATTAATTTTTGGATATTTACTAATCAATTGGGCAATATGTATCCCAGCAGGCGTTTTTTGGTATTACATAGAAAACAAGCTAAGGAAATATCATCTAAACAAAAAGAAGAGAAAACAACGCTAATAAAAAAGGTGTGATTTTAGAATTATCACATTGAAATTTTTATTATTTTTTCTTTGCTTCATTTCAATATAGATCAAATACGCAATACAATGAAAAAGTATTAAAATTTTAGATTTTTATATGTAAAATATAGCATTTAAAGTTTATAAAAACACTAAGCAATCGTCGCTTAGCCTGGTAGAACGGAAAAGCGTGCCGAAAGCGCCGGATTGCTAATCCGGTGTCCAAACGGACTCGTGGGTTCGAATATCCCTTTGATTACAATGGGATCGGAACTCCCACCGATTGCGTTCTTATAAAATTTAAAAATCAAGGGCCCATGGTCTAGTGGTTATGATTTAGTTTTTTAGAAGCTGAATAATAAACGTCTCGCTAGTATGATATGACTCGTGTTATACCGCGAATACACCGAGAAGGTCGGGAGTTCAATCCTCCCTGGGCCCACCATTTCTTTATTCTATACAAATAATTTTCTGATTCTTTCAGGTCTAATTGCGCTCAACTTACAATTTTTTAGGTATTTGCCGATATCTGCAATAATTCCTGGAGCGGTTGTGTTTTGTCTTAGAATTACGACATTCTCAAGAAACCCAAATCGCTCTATTGACGCGATGTCTCGATAATGACCGGTCCTTATAAGAGCTTTTTTGAATTGACCTTTTGTTTCACCGCTTACAAAAACGCCTTCGAGATTCTCCACAATCATTTTACCGTAAAGTTCTAAAGTCTTCTGATCTAGTTTGCCTTGAATTTGTTCTTTTTCTTTATCGATTGAAGTAATTTTTATATAAACAGGAAAATGATCGATAAAATCGTAAGCCTTAATAATTTCTGGTAGCGAAACATCTCTTCCTTTACACAACTGTTTTCTAAGAGTGTGAAGATTAAGCAAAACATCCGTTTTAGGGTTTAAAATAGCACAATCCACAAAAATCCCAAACCCTACCTTTCCTACATCTAATAAGACTCCTTTATAGGTTTGATTTATTTCAACCTTATTAAACTCAACGATAGCTCCGACTTCTTTCTTAAATAAATTAAGAAGGAAGACTTCTTCTGGTCCGGATATTAGAATCTCAACTCTATCGTCAAATTGTCTTACTTTTTTTATTTGAACTTTTGTATTTGGAAAACTTTGAGATAATTCGTTCAAATACTTTCGATATCTTATTGAAATTTCTTTTTTATCTTTATCTGTAGAAATGTTATAAATTTTATCGTATAGGACTAAATTTTTTACCATATGAATCATAAATATAATTATTATAATAGTAAGTATAACGTAATATTTCTTATTTTCTCTTATTGTATTAGTTAATTTTAACTTAATTTCGTTCTGATAAAATTTAAATTGATGAACTTTTATGATAGTTTAAAGAAAAGCATAAGAATTTGTTGATGTGAGTTATGGAACAACAACGATTTAATTATTTAGTTGAAGAACTAAGAAAATACGACGGTACGGAAGAAATTTTCTTGTTGGATTCTAACGGCGAGATTGTTTTTAAATCCGAAGAATTCTCCTTATCAAACGAAGAAGCTAAAGCCATGCTTGTAGCATGGAAACAAAAAGAACCAGCTCTTAACTTTCAGAACTATAGATTTGCGATATTAAAAAATGATGACATTCAATTAGCGGCAAAAAATATAGCTGGGGGGAAGGGTAATATAGTTGGATCGATAACAAAAGATGGAGATTACCTCATAGCACATACTCGAGACGAAGGTATGATTTTACTTGAGTGGTCGATTGCTGTGAATAAAGTTGCTTGGAGTTAATCTGTTTGAAGAATTCACTTAATTATTATTAAGTCTTTTAAAATTACGTTTTATTTCTTTTTTATTTTTATCCCGAATTTGAGCAAATACATTTTATTTTTTATTATGAATTTGTCTTCAAAAGCTAATACTTTATTTAGACAAAATATAAATTTTATTAAAAATTTCAATATTTTAATAGTAAAAAAAAATAAGATAATTAATTAAAAATTAAAAAGGGATAAATATCATGTTCCAGCAAGCAGGACGAGGGTACGACATGGCTATAACTCAGTTCTCTCCAGAGGGGAGGCTGTTTCAGGTTGAGTATGCTATAGAAGCCGTAAGAAGAGGAACAGCGGCTATTGTCTGTAGAAATAGTCATTCCGTTGTTTTTGCCGTCGAAAAAAAGAGCTCCGAACTTCAAGAAATTATTGGTTCTGAAAAAATATTTAAAGTTGACGACCACATTGGCGCTGCTATCGCTGGGCTTACAGCTGACGCTAGAGTGCTTATTGACCGAGCAAGAGTTCAGGCACAAGTTAATATTTTAAATTACGACGAGAAAATTTCGGTTAAAGATAGTACGCTTAATATTTGCGAATATCTCCAACTTTTCACACAGAACGCAGGTGTGAGACCTTTTGGAGTGAGCTTCCTCATAGCTGGAGTTGATCCAAATGGAGAGGCTTCGTTGTATTTAACAGACCCATCAGGCGCTATGTGGGGTTATAAAGCTTTTGCGATAGGTTCAGGTGCAACTGAAGCGCGGGTTTACCTTGAAGAAAATTATAAAGAAGATATTAGTGATGATGAATTAAAATTATTACCTTTAAGAACTTTAAAAGAATTAATGGGTGATAAATTGAATAAAGAAACTTGTGATGTAGCTTTCATTATGAAAGACGATACTAAATTTAGATTATTAAGTAATGAAGAAAAGGAAGATTTATTGAATAAATTATAATCTTCTATAAAATATTTAAGGTTCAAGGTTAACCCTCATTAATATTTATCAATTAAGATTGGACAAAAAATAGTAAAAAGCGAGATCATTCAAAAGGTAGTTAGTGAAAAAGTTAAATGATAGGTAGAGCAAGAATAGATTTAGGTGGTTTCATTGTTGGGCGCATAGCAAAAGAGGGGCGCACTTTTGAGATGTTGTTAGCCCCGGACAAAGCATGGGAAGCCAAAAAAATCATTCGAGAAGAAATAAACAAACGGCTTAAGGAAGGAAGCAATAAATCTCGTGTTTCTGCTGAAGAACTCTTAAAAAATCCTAAAATTTCAATTGAATTAATTTTTGAAAGTTTTACCGTGTTTGAAGATTTGAAAAGGGGAAAAAAAGCTACTGACGGCGATATGGAAGCAGTATTTAATACAACAGACGGAAGACTTATCGCGAGTAACATCCTATTAGAAGGAGAAATACAATGGACTCGAACCCAACGAGATGATGAAAGAGATAAAAAATTAAAGCAGATAATTACAATTATCTCTAAAAACGCGATAAATCCTCAAAATAAAAAACCACACCCTTATCAAAGAATTGAAAAGGCTATAGAGGAAGCAAAAGTTAAAGTTGACTTAATGAGAAGCGCGGAAGAACAAGTTGAAGATGTACTTAAACAGATACGAGCAATCATACCTATTCGAATGGAGCAAGTGGAAATTGCGATAAAAATACCTTCGGTCTTTACTGCAAAGGGCTATAATGTTGTTGCCCAATTAGCACAAATTAAAAAGGAGGAGTGGCAATCAGATGGATCTTGGGTTTCGGTTGTTAGTTTGCCTGCAGGATTGCAGATGGAATTGATTGATAAATTGAATAAGTTAACTCACGGACGAGTTCAAACTAAATTAATAAAGTCCTAACCAGATAATTTTTAACTAATTTTCATTAATAGTTTTTTACGATAATTAATCAAATGTATAAATTATAAATAGAGAGTGATTATAAATAAATGGAAAATGAAGAAGATGAATCAATAGAAGAAACTACTACAGATAATGATGAAGGTGAAGAAATAGCTGAGTTCGATGGTGAGGAGATTTCTCGGGAGGTTGTCGTGCCCGGAGAGGTATTGACAGAAGACACAAAAAATTTCTTACCTGGAAGAGGTACAATATTAAATAAAGATAGAACAAAAATAATATCGTTAAACATTGGTTTAAAGCAGATTAATAAAAACTACATTAATGTTATCCCCCTTAAAGGGTTTTACACACCTCGAGCAGGAGATAAGGTTATTGCTTTAGTTACAGATAAAAACCCAGTCAAATATAGATTAGACATTAACGCTAAAGATGAAGGAATTTTAAAACCAAAAAATACAGTAAAAAGAAATAGAACGAGGGGGTTTAGGGGGGGAGGTTCAGATTCTGCAGCTCCTTCAACTGATAAGTATCAAATTGGAGATATATTAATTGTAAAAGTACTTTCTGCAGATCGTCTAAATCAACCTGAATTAACCACCGTTGGTCAATATTTAGGTAAAAGAAGAGACGGCATAGTTATCTCGATTAATCCTCCAAAAATTCCACGAGTTATTGGACGTAATGGTTCTATGATTAAAATGTTAAAAAATTTGACTAAAAGTAATATATTTGTAACGCAAAATGGGCGTATTTGGTTAAAAGGTGAAAATATTGCTTATGAAAGGTTATTAATTGACGCTATAAAGAAAATTGAAAGAGAAGCCCATACGGTTGGGTTAACAGACCGAATTTCAGAATATATTGATAATGAAAAAAAGATAAGAGGTATAAATTAAATGCCACTAATTATTAAAGATGAGTACCCAGAAAAATTATTTCGTGAAGATGGGAAGAGACTTGATGGTCGAGACAAACACGAGTTAAGACCTATAAAAATGGAAGTAGGAGTACTAAAAAATGCAGATGGTTCAGCGTATTTAGAATGGGGCAATAACAAAATTTTTTGCGCTGTTTACGGACCTAGAGATGTTCATCCTCATTATTTAGCGAAACCAGATAAAGGAATTCTGAGAGTTTTTTATAGAATGGCAACCTTTTCGGTGTTTGATAGAAAACGCCCAGCTCCTGGACGTCGAGAAAAAGAAATTTCAATGGTATTAGGAGATTGCTTAGAACCTTTGCTTTTTCTTGAACTTTATCCAGGTAATTCGTTTGAGGTTTTTATTAACGTGATGGATGCTGATGGCGGAACACGATGTGCATGTGTCACGGCTGCTGCCTTAGCACTCGCTGATGCGGGAGTCCCAATGAGGAGTTTAGTAACAGCTGTTGCCGTTGGAAAAATCGATGGAGAATTAGTAACAGACTTATCAGGAATTGAAGATAAAGCGGGTGATGCAGATTTACCGTGTGCTATAACATGGTTTAATGAGGAGATTTCATTACTCCAATTCGATGGTAGTATGGATTTAAAAGAGTTTGACGAGGTTTTGACTCTTGCTAAAAATGCTCTAATAAAGATCCATGAAATACAGTTAAACACGCTAAAAAATAAATATATTGCAATTCAAGAAGAATATTCCGGAGGAGAGAATAAAAAATGATGAATACAAAACGCGTAATCTCAACAATAGAAAAAAATTACATTCTCAATAATTTGAGGAAAGAAGAAAGAATTGACGGTAGAGGACTTTGGGAATATCGAGATTGGACTGTAAAACCAGATGTTATTACTTCAGCAGAAGGATCTGCTGACGTAACATTAGGAGATACAAGAATAATTACAGGGCTAAAATACGATGTAGGAACGCCCTTTCCTGACCTTCCTGAAGAGGGCGTTTGTACTTTTATGGCGGAACTGCTACCTTTAGCATCTCCTATATTTGAAAGAGGCCCTCCAAGCGAGCAATCAATTGAACTTGCACGAGTTGTTGATAGAGGGATCCGACATGCAGACTGTGTCCAAACAAAAAAACTATGTATAAAAGCAAATAAAGCTGTGTATATTTTATTTGTAGATCTATATGTTATCAATTATTCGGGGAATTTAATTGATGTTGGTGGTATAAGTTCGTTAACTACATTAATCTCAAGCCACATTCCCGAAGGAAAATGGGTGGACGATCAAATTGAATGGACGGGCAAATATTTAACAGGAGAAACTATTGTAAATGAACTACCAATTGTTACAACATATGGAAAAATCGGTGATGTTATCTTTTTGGACCCTACTTTACCAGAAGAACTAGTATGTGATGGAAAAATCTCCATTTCTGTTACCGAAGATAAAATTGTATCTATTCAAAAAAGTGGTCTTGCTACATTTTCTTTAGAAGAAATAAATATGTTGACCAAGAAATCTATGGAAATGGGTAAAAAACTTAGGAAGGAATTAAATCTTTGGCAATATAAAGTTAAAATTTAAAACTTTTATTTTATTGTATTTTTTTTAATTGTATTTTTTATTTGTTCTAAACATTTTTTTAATATATACTATAAATCAAATTTATTGTTTTCTAACTTTTCTTAGAGTTTCAAACGTGCCATATCCTCCCGAAATTCCATCAAGTTCAAAAGTTCCAAATGCTTGAACCAATATTGATTGATTACCCTCACTATCTTGAAAATTGACGGGGATAATTGTGCCTACATTAGCTTTGAGTATATGTTGATCGCCAAGATTGTCGATCAATTCTAATTCTGAACTTATAGGTAAAATACCATCTTGCTGAAATTTTTGATTTATTATTCGTATCGTCTTCAAAGGAATATTTTTTCCATCCTTAAATAAAAAACCACCCGTAGATATTCTGCCATCATCAGTAATAATCGTAGCAGGATTAATTGCTAAATTTTCGTTAAACCAAACTACATAATAAAACCAATCTCCAATACCAGTCCAATCTCTTACCCCATAAGTGTGATCTCGTTGTCCTAAAACCTGTTCAATGTTAAAAGTTTCATCGCCTACTATTAGTTCCCCAGAAACAAGTCCTATTTGTTCCCAATGTTTATCTCCTGATTTTTTACCAATCTCTAGTGATTCTGGAGTCATAAATTCGCTATATTCGTATGGTTCGTTAATAGGATTAAATGATAAATCCATTTTAATAGATTGGACTTTTAAAATGAGTTTTGGGTTTTCACGCACTTTTGGTAAGTCTAACGAATTCTTTACAAAAATCATGTTACCTTCAAATTTATAATTCCAATTTCCATCTGATTGCCAACTATGCACCATTCCTTTAACTTTAAGGGCATCTGAATAACCTTTTTTTTTAATCTGTTGATGATATCCTGCTACGGACCCATCAGGCAGAAAAAGAAAGAAAAAAGTCATGCCCTCCTGTTTATTTGGTTTAAAACCAATTCTAGACATGCCACCCAATTTGTCCTTTTTACTATAAAAAACAAAATAATAACTTTCGTTCCATTCAGGATGTTTGGTTGATTTATCTATATGAGTTATTTTTTCCATTTTTATTTTATACATTTGTTAATTTTTAATTGTAATAATTCCATTATAGCCATTAATATTTACAATTTGACCGTTTTTAAAGAGTTTACATGCGTTTGGAACGTTAGTAACTGCGGGTATACCATATTCTCGAGAAACTACGGCCCCATGGCTAAGCACCCCTCCCGTTTCAGTGATAAGACCTCCTATTTTTGAAAATACAGGAGTCCATCCTGGATCTGTTCGAGGTACTACAAGGATCTCGTTTGCTTTAACTGTAGAGATTTGATTAATAGTTTGAATTATATGAATTTTTCCAGTAATTATTCCATGGCTGGCAGGTATTCCTTGGAAAATTAAACTATCTTTTGAGTACTTTGAAACATCGTTAAATTCATGGGAATCTAAAAGAAATTTTGGAGGAAGGTCATGCTCAAATTTTAGAAAATCTCTTTTTCTGTTACTGATTTCAATCTGTAATTTGGTTATTTCACTCTCATTAAAATTACGATGTAACAAATCTTCAATCTCTCTTTTTTTCAGAAAAAATATATCATTTGACTCCTTTAGAATTCCTTCATTAGTTAATAGTTTCCCTATTTCTAAAAAAACCCTTCGATTTCTTGTAATCCAGCGATCCAAGATAAATCTCTGATTTTCTCTAAAGACTATGTATAATCGGCTTAGTTTTAAAATAACACATAAGATTTTCCATTTTACAAAACCTAATCGCTGTGATCTAATTTTATATTCCACAATCTTCTCAATTTTTTCTTGATTTTCACAGCTGGAAAACTTTTTACTAATTTTTTCATGTGTTGTTTCCGTGGTTAATGATTTTAAGAGATTAAATACATGAGTCATTGGTTTTTCGCTCCAACGTGGATAATATGGCTCTCTAGTGAATCCACGATCGCCAAATATCTTTAAAAAATTATCAAATTCTATTAGAAAATTGTGAATTTGTGAACTTTTTTCATGTTTTAGCAAGTCATAAACGTTTTCAGATTTATTATCGAGTATTATTGACTTTAAGTTAGAGTTATCTTGAACTAAGGTTGCTAATGAATGAATTCCCTCATTTGTTTCAGTTGTCTTATGTTTTAAGCCTGATATTAAAACGGGATAATATAATAGTGATTCATTTTTCCCTAGAAAACGAGTTAGAAGATATTGTGTCATTAAATTCATTCCAATATTGTGAACGGGGATCCCATATCTTACTAGACTGAAATGAGGGACCATTGCAAGATTGAGATCTTCTGCTAGTGAAAACAAAGCTAGTCCATCGCTTGTATCTTCGATTTTTTTGAATTTTAAATCAAAATTTCTACAAAACGGATTAAATATCAAATTAGTCCACTCATCGTATTTTTCCGCAGTTTTAGTAATACTACCATCAGGATCATAAATCATTATTCTAATTTCTGCAATTATACGATTCTTAAGATGGAAAGGAAGGTTTTTAATTGTTTCCTTACCGTAGTATCCAGAACCATTTGGAAAGTAATTTAAAAGATCTTCATTTCGCACCATTTTTGGAATTTCATTTTCTATTTTTAGTCTAAGAACTTTTAAATTGAAATACGCATGGCCATTATAAAGCTTTAAAAGCTTATTATCAATCTTTTGATAGCCATAAATACTATTAAGCTCGATATTAACAATTTTGGTTAAATTTTCGCCTAATAAGTCAAAAAAGAGAGGAGTAACAGGATCATTCCAATAATCATCGCTATAGCCTCGACTCCACATTATTTTTTCTCTGTTTTTTTGGGGGCTCATTGAGGTTATAGGGCGCGATTGAAGGAGATAGATGCGATCGTCTTGGTCTATGGCCCCTTCGATATCTTGAGGCTTTCCCCCAAAGAGATTCTCAATTTTGCTCCCAATTCTAGCGAGTTTAATAATGATTTTGTCTGAGAGAGAAGATTCCGTGCTTTTTTGTTCAGAGAGGAGTTTTTGTTCGATACCACTATCGCCATTAGTCTCTTTTGAAAAAATGGCAAATTTTTTTTTTCCTATTCGTTTGTCAATGACTCTAAATCCTTTTTTTCCTTTTGTAAGTATTTTTTGAACAATGTATTGATCTGGATTAATCTGGCCAGACATTAAGGATTCTCCTAATCCAAAATTAGATTCAATAAGAATTTCTGAAATATCCGAAGTAATTGGATTAGCTGTAAATAAAACTCCTG
>JAUWNA010000208.1 GCA_030612905.1 Promethearchaeota archaeon | reverse complement strand
GAAAAAATGGAAGAATGGATCGAAGTCGGAAACCAAGGAACCGTTAAAGGCTTTACTGTTATCACGCACTCAACACCAGTGTTACCCTTAGAGCCACCTTTTGCTTATGGAATTATCACGCTCGATGGTGCAGATACAGATTTTGTGCACATAATAAAAGAAAGCGATCCAAAAAAACTGAAAATAGGTATGAGAGTTGAGGCTGTGTTTAAAGAGGCGCCACGAAAAAGAATATTGGATATAGAATATTTCAATCCAATATAAGATAATTTATTTATAACTTTTTTTTATTTCTATTATTATTATATTAATTAGTTAATGAATTGAATTTTAAAAGTGATAAAAAATGGATAGTAATATTATTTTAGTAGAAGAAAACGAAGAAAAAACGATAACTACCATCACTCTTAACCGGTTAGCTAAAAGAAATGCTATAAATTATGAGATGTTAGTAGCGTTTGAAAAAGCACTAGATCGCATTGAACGCACTAAAACTAGAGTTGTCATAATAACAGGTGGTGAGAATATTTTTAGTTCTGGTATTGATTTAAATTTTTTAACTGGACAAGAAAAAGACCCTGAAGGAGCCATTCCAGATTTAAAAATACCTCGCAATTTTAGATATTTTATGAATACTAGACTACAACCTGTTTTTACAAAAATTGAAAAAATGGAGAAACCAGTAATAGCTAAAATTAGCGGCTACTGCTTCGGAATGGCGTTTGAATTAGCTTTAGCTTGTGATTTCCGGTTTTGTCGAGATTCTGCGATCTTTAGCTTGCTAGAAACTAAGATGTCAATAAACCCAGATGTAGGAGGCACAATAAGGTTAACTAGATTAGCTGGCATTCAAAGTGCGAAAGATATCATTTTAACTGGGAGAGAGTTTGATGGGAATGAAGCTTATCGTTTAAGAGTGGTGAACAGAGTAGCAAAAACACAAGATGAATTAGACTCGATAATTAAGATGTATACTGATGAACTCATTGAAAGTGGTCCTTTAGGTGTTGGTTTAGCTAAAAAGTTAATTGATAATTGTTATGGTAAGGATGTAACATTTGGATTAGAATTAGAAACTCTTATCAGTTCTCAATTACTCCAAACAAAAGATACTGTAAACGGAGCTTTAGCTAGGCTTCAAAAAATAAAACCCAAATGGCGTTGGAAGTAAAATTCATAAATTTTTATTTATTTTTTAATGATTTTTTTTTATTGTTATTTTTTATTATTTAAAATTTAAATAATAAAAAAATTAAGTTAAAGTTAGGTCTAAATGGATATCTGTAATTGGGTAAGATATGCATGGATGTATATAGCTGAGATCCTTATCAACCTCCCGTATAGTCACCTCTGGTGGGACAAATATTTTACCCGAAATCATTTTTGTTCGGCAGAAAGCACATTCGCCTGAGCGACATCCACTAGCGATTTCGACTCCTAGTTCTTTTGATCGTTCTAGACTATTTAAAAGTGGTTCTATACATGATCCTTCAATTACTATTTTTTCCTTCGAAGCATGACGTCTAAATTCTACGGTAATTTGAACTTTCATAGAAGCATCTATTCCTCGAGGCCACCCCATAACTCGAGTGATGTCGTCAGGAACTCCAAATGCCTCGTAATATATTCGATGCTTAGGGACTCCAAGAACTTTTAATTCTTCATCTACGAATTGGTACATAGTGCGATTGCCAACAATGTAAAAGTACTTGTTTTTAATTGATACGATTTCGTTTAAGATCTTATCCTTTGAGATAAAACCACATTCTCCTTTCCATTCTGGAGTTGGTTCAGAGAGGATATATTTGATTTTGATATTTGACCTTCTTTTTTGGATATCTTCTAATTCACCTCGAAACAAGATATCTCTCTCAGTTAAACTTCCGAATATTAACCAAATGTTTAAGGGAAGTCTTTTCTCGGATATTTCTCTTAGCATTGACATAAAAGGTGTAATACCACACCCACCAGCAATAAATACTAAATTTTTGCCGTGAAAAATGGGGTTGTAGTAGAGATTTCCTAAGGGTTCAGTTACTTCAAAAATATCCCCAATTTTTACATTTTCAAAAAGAAAAGGGCTTACAAAACCACCGTCTTTCTTTCTAACGCCTAATTCATAGTAAGAAAGTTGATTTGGAGACGATACAAGAGAATATGGGCGCGAGGTTCGAACGCCATTAATTTCTACAGTAAGGCCTACATATTGTCCCGCACGAAAGGGCGCTAAAGGCTTATCGGGTTTCGCAGAAATAAATCTAAACAGTTTAGTATCGCGTGAAAGAAGTTCAATATCAGTAACTAGTAGAGATTGCTTTTCGGGATGAATCCTATTGGATAAGTTTTCCAAACCATCGTAATACCACGGTAAAGGTTCGACTTCATCGCGCCGTTTTTTTAACTTTTCAGCTTTCTGATACTTTTTTACATCTTCCATTATTTCCTTTTCCATTTTTTTAGATCCTCCCTTTTATTTTATCTCCTAAATATAACCCTGCGCCTATCCTCCCACTTAAGAGAGTAGTCGAAAATCCACCACCAAAATTAGTCCACGCACCTACTTGATATAAACCCGGAATTGCACCTCTACTTTTTAATCGAAGTAAAGGTCCATTTGTAACATCTTGAGTAGTTCCATAGATAGCACCCTCTATGTTTTTAGAATAACGGTAATATGTCAAAGGTGTTGCGGCTACAGCTACTTCGATATAATCGCGTATTTCAGGACAAATAGTATTTTCGACCAATGATACCATCCCATCCGCGATCTTATCCTTTAAGTGGAAATATTGATCAGGCGCGATGTTTTGCCAAAGTTTACCCATTTGTAAAGTAGTTAAAACTAATTGAGTTGTTCCTGGAGGAGAAATATCTTCGTAAATGTGATTATAACATGCAGCGACCATGTATTTTGGCGATTCCAATTTTCTGAAATTCTCGAACGCTTTATTTGTATCGTACAAATCGTTAATAAATGTTTCATGGGCCGTAAATCCTAAATCTTTATAGGAGGCATTTAATCCAATGTAAACAGAAAAACCAGATGGACCAATTTCTGGAGCGTATATCATTTTCTTATAACTATCTGGCACTACATCCTGAGGAAGCATTTTCATGGTTGTACATATTGGATTAACGTTAGAAATAACTGCTTTACAAAGATAAACGCTTCCGTTAAGGAGTTTTACACCGCTTACTCTTCCATTTTCCACGAGAATACGATCAACCAACGCGTTATATCTTATTTCACCACCGAGTTCTTTAAATGCTTGTACCATTGAAGTTGTTAAAGAATGTGATCTTCCTATTGGAAAAGCAGCGCCCCAATTTAAATAAAATATGAGCATTGCAATATAAGTATAGGCATTTGTTCTGCTTGGCGGTAATCCAATGTACCCCCATAGTTGAGAGATTACAGCCATCAATTTCTCATCTTTAAAAAACTTCTTGTATAATTCTGATAATGTAAGGCCCGAAATCCGCGGAACCCATGGGTGTTCTTTAAGCATGTCTTGTGGTGAAAATCTTCCACCTTTAGAAGCAATAAATAGAATACCAGCCAAAACAGCTTTGCACATTTCCATAAATTCTTCGATTCCTCGTTTTTCAGAAGGAAATAATTCAATTAATTTGTTAGTATACTCTTCCATCCCAAGGGGAATTGTTACATCGTATCCATCGCTAAACACGCTTCGATAAAACTCGGGAACTTGAATAAATTCTAGTTTATTAGGAACTATACCTAATTTTTCCAAGAATCGATAAAGACTGCCTCTATTATTTTTCGTCCCAATATCGCTTAACTCGTGCAATGCGCCCTCAAATTCAAACCGCCCTCTAACAAAAGAAGTAGCAAATCCGCCGGGTACATTGTGTTTCTCAAGTAACAATACTTTTTCTCCTCTGAGAACAAGTTGACATGCAGCACCAAGTCCGCCAAGTCCAGCACCAATTACTATAACGGGGTATTTAGAAATTACTCTGCTTTCATCATAATTATTGTTATTCATAAAAAAATATTCATTTGAATAATTTTTAAAGATATGTTTTTATAATAAAAAAATAGTTCTTGAATTATCGCCCAATAAAAACGGGATCTCTTTTTTCCTTTAACGAATTCATTGATTCGTTGAAATCTTTTGTTCTAAATACTTTCTTTAATCCCTTATTTTCTAGATCCAATGTTTTATCTAAGATATCAATAAAGTAAGAGTGCATAGTTTTTTTCATTAACTTAATTGACAAATATGGGCCCTTAGGCGGTATCAATCTAAGTGCTTGTTCTCTAGCATAAGGTATTAATTCTTCGTTAGGTAAGACTTTATTTACAAGACCCAGTTCATAAGCCTTTTGAGCGGTAATTTTATCGCCAAAATAACAAATCTCTTTTGCTTTTTGGAAACCAACTAAAAATGGTAATATAAAAGTGGAACTAAACTCGGGGATTATTGCTCTTTTGGAAAAATAAAACCCTAACCAAGCATCATCGGCCATATAAATTAGATCAGCCCCCGATAAAGGCATTGTAATAGCGCCTCCTATAGCCAATCCGTTTATCGCGGCAATAACAGGTTTAGAGAATTTCCAAAGTGCCATACATAATTTCTTTTGGGCGATGTCCATCAGATCTATCTCTGCTCTAATCTCTTTTTGGACTTTTTCAAAGAATTTAGGTTCGAAATAACCTCCAGA
>JAUWNA010000403.1 GCA_030612905.1 Promethearchaeota archaeon | reverse complement strand
GCAAATAATCCATTTGCACATTTACAGATGCCAAATATTACTATTGATTACGTTATGAATTCTCAAATGATATCGTACCCTTTAAGACTACACGATGTTTGCCCTCAAAGCGAAGGCGCTTGTGCTCTCATTTACGCTAACGAGGAAGAGACTAAAAAGATAACCGATAACCCCGCTTGGTTCCACGCAGTAGAAACTACCCACTATTACACTTTTGGTACAGATGAAGCAATGTTCGATCTACCTACTGCTACACTTGCGTCTAAGAAAGCTTATAAAAAAGCAGGCATTAAAAATCCTGTAAAAGATTTAGATGTAGCAGAAATCTATGAACCGACATCTTGGAGCGAACTTTCATGGACTGAAGCGTTAGGGTTTTGCAAACCTGGTGAAGGCGGAAAATTATTAGACGAAGGAATAACATTAATGAGTGGAGAATTTCCTGTCAACCCCTCAGGTGGCGTCTTAAGCACAAATCCTATTGGTGCTACAGCATTAGTGCGAGTAGCTGAAGCTGCAATTCAAGTTATGGGGCGAGGTGAAAAAAGACAAGTACCCGATGTAGAAAAAGCTCTCGCAATGGGATTTGGCGGAAGTCTTTGGACTGAAATTCTAATATTAGGAAAAGAACCTTTGAGGTGATAATATGAGTAAAAAAAAAGGTCAAGAAAAAGTTTTTGAAATTAAATGGAAGACAAACTTACCGTATAGATATTCAATTGGCAAACTTGCCGTTAAATTTTTCGAGGAACTCAAGGAAAATAAAAAGATAATGGGAAGTAAATGCTCAGAATGTGGTAAGGTCAATTTTCCACCAAGAGCAGTTTGTGCCGATTGCATGGTTGAAATGACTATCGACGATATGGTTGAATTATCCCCTAAAGGTACTTTGGCGGGTTTCACGGTAGTTAATTATCCGTTCACTGATCCTAACACTGGGGGTATGCGACCCTTTCCATATGGTTATGCGCTATTTAAATTGGATGGCGCTGATACTTATACAATGCATTTTATTAACGAAACAGATTACACCAAGATGAAAGTTGGACAACGCGTTGAGGCCGTTTTTAAAGAAGAAAGAGAAGGTAACATAGGAGACATTATGTATTATAAAGTTATTAAAGAGGAGGGATAAAAAATGAGCCAAGAAATTGAGAAAAAAGTATTTAGAGGTAGAATTAAAGTTCCTTATAAGCACACTGCTGGAGCTTATGTTGAAAAATTTATTACCGAAATTGGAAAAAACAATAAGATTTTCGGTGTAAAATGCCCAAAGTGCAAAAAGGTTTACGTTCCTCCCAAAATGATTTGTTTCGAATGTTTTGAAAAAATGGAAGAATGGATCGACGTCGGAAACCAAGGAACCGTTAAAGGGTTTACTGTTATCACACACTCGACACCAGTGTTACCCTTAGATCCACCTTTTGCCTACGGAATTATCACGCTCGATGGCGCAGATACAGATTTTGTGCACATCATAAAAGAAAGCGATCCAAAAAAGCTGAAAATAGGTATGAGAGTAGAGGCTGTGTTTAAAGAGGCGCCACGAAAAAGAATATTGGATATAGAATATTTCAAACCAATATAAGATAATTTATTTATAACTTTTTTTTATTTCTATTATTATTATAATATTAATTAGTTAATTAATTGAATTTTAAAAGTGATAAAAAGTGGATAGTAATATTATTTTAGTAGAGGAAAACGAAGAAAAAACGATAACTACGATTACCCTTAACCGATTAGCTAAAAGAAATGCTATAAATTATGAGATGTTAGTAGCATTTGAAAAAGCACTAGACCGCATTGAACGGACTAACACTAGAGTTGTCATAATAACCGGTGGTGAGGATATTTTTAGTTCTGGTATTGATTTAAATTTTTTAACTGGACAAGAAAAAGATCCTGAAGGAGCCATTCCAGATTTAAAAATCCCTCGAAATTTTAGATATTTTATGAATACTAGACTACAACCTGTTTTTACAAAAATTGAAAAAATGGAGAAACCCGTAATAGCTAAAATTAACGGCTACTGCTTCGGAATGGCGTTTGAATTAGCTTTAGCTTGTGATTTCCGGTTTTGTCGAGATTCTGCAATCTTTAGCCTGTTAGAAACTAAGATGTCAATAAACCCAGATGTAGGGGGCACAATAAGGTTAACTAGATTAGCTGGCATTCAAAATGCGAAAGATATCATTTTAACTGGGAGAGAGTTTGATGGTAATGAGGCGTATAGATTAGGAACGGTGAACAGAGTAGCAAACACACCAGATGAATTAGACTCGATAATTAAGATGTATACTGATGAACTCATTGAAAGTGGTCCTTTAGGTGTTGGTTTAGATAAAAAATTAATTGATAATTGTTATGGTAAGGATGTAACATTTGGATTAGAATTAGAAACTCTTATCAGTTCTCAATTACTCCAAACAAAAGATACTATAAGCGGAGCTTTAGCTAGGCTCCAAAAAACAAAACCCAAATGGCGTTGGAAGTAAAATTCATAAATTTTTATTTATTTTTTTTAATGATTTTTTTTTTTAGTGTTGTTTTTTATTATTCAAAATATAAATAATAAAAAAATTAAGTTAAAGTTAGGTCTAAATGGATATCTGTAATTGGGTAAGATATACATGGATGTATATAGCTTAAGTCCTTATCAACTTCCCGTATAGTCACCTCTGGTGGGACAAAAACTTTACCTGAAATCATTTTTGTTCGGCAGAAAGCACATTCGCCTGAGCGACATCCACTAGCGATTTCGACTCCTAGTTCTTTTGATCGTTCTAGACTATTTAAAAGCGGTTCTATACATGAGCCTTCAATTACTACTTTTTCTTTCGAAGCATGGCGTCTAAATTCTACGGTAATTTGAACTTTCATAGAAGCATCTATTCCTCGAGGCCACCCCATAACTCGAGTGATGTCGTCAGGAACTCCAAATGCCTCGTAATATATTCGATGCTTAGG
>JAUWNA010000097.1 GCA_030612905.1 Promethearchaeota archaeon | reverse complement strand
AATTAATTTTAAACCAGAACAGTTAAAATTGATAAAAGCAGTAACAAGCCTCGTTTGTGAACAAATCTCAATACCCGAACTAGCAATGAGAAGCACCGTTTGGTTTTCTTTAAATGAATGGCAAATGAAATGTAATATGTCAGCTACGGAGATCGCTAATTTCCCTATTTCTGATAAATTAAGAGCTTTTAAGGAAATATTTAACATTGGTAAAGAACGCTTGAAAAGTATGTTATTGTATCCTAAAGATCAAAGCGAAATATTAATTGATATCGCGTTTGAAAGAGCCTTTAAAATGTATTTGGATTATCTCAACAGAATCCATAGATAATAACCCCCATTTCAAATCTTTAATTTTTTCTCATTTCCAATGAATTAATTAAATTCTTTAGATTGTCCTCTAAATTGTAGGATTTTATCGCCTTATATGCACCCTCAACATCTTTTAAATTGGCTAAATTATGAGAATCACAACCAATTGAAACCATAATACCATTTTTCTTCAATTTATTAAAAAAGATTTTGTATTTCCGAGAGTAAAAGCGAGGATAGCTCGAATTAAACTCAATTATTATGTTATATTGTTTTAAAAAACTTAGCAAAACATCGAAACCACCTAACATAAAAAAAGAAGGATCAAAATGAGCAAGCCCCAATAGAGGAAATTTATTACTATTACGCCGATTTCTCTTCCAAGTTTCAATTATGTTTTTAATAAAAGCGATTCCTTCAAGGTTTTCAAGGTATTCAAATAATATTAAATCAAATTCATGGGAATGGATATTATTTATTATGTATTTCTCGGAACTGCTAATATCAATCTCGACTCCCTTAAAAAGATTTAATTTTCTATTTTTTTTTAAAATGTAAGCCTGACAGTGAGATATTTCTTCTAAATACCTTTCAATTTTATCTAAATTATTAAGGGTGGGTATAATTTTAGATTTCCAAGAATTTGAAAAATGGTCAGTAATACAAATATAATCTAAACCTAATTTGATAGCTGTTTTTACAATTTGATTAACAGTATTTTTACCATCTGAATAATTGGTATGTATATGTAAATTTATTTTTGGTAAGCTCATTTTCTCGAAAAAAAATGTTATTAATTAGTTCTTGCAAAATTAAAGACCTAGAGATTTAAATTCCCTAATTCGTTGCCACGACAAAATCCCGCAAAAGAAGAGAGATAATCCAAAAAATATCAGTATCGAAATAAAAAGAACCGTGCCGGATGTACTGGGAATATAAGTTACGGAAGTACCGATATTAAGAATGATATCTTGGATTGATAATAAATTAGTGAATAGAAAATACACTATACTAAAGATAATACCGCATGCAATAAATTGTATAACTGCGATAACTAAATTTGTAAGATGAATAATTTTGGATCTTTTTTTTCCTAAATCAATGATCTGAGCATTGCCTATATTAATTGCGACTTTGTCTTTATCCATTTTCTTAACGTAATAATATGCTAATTCTCTTAAGGGCATTAAGTCGAGGATTACTGTCACAATCGTAAATGCACACACACAAATTAAAATTCTATTTATTAGTATCAAAATTGGGTTCACATCTGAAAAGTTATTTATCACCCAAATAAACATTCCTAATACAGTTAAGAAGAAGAATTTAATGCCAGTTAACGTTAAATTAATTGACGATTTATCTGCAATCGTTAATAAATGAAATGCAATTCCAATAATAAAAATAATTAATCCTAGAATTAGGGCTTCTATTGAAATTATAACACCCAATATTACGGCAAAGGCCAAAAAACAAATGGAAATAAAAATGGGTAAAAATGGAAAAAAAGGCGCTTTGAATGGACGATCTAACTCTTTTCTCGTTCGTCTTAATTTTACGGCAGCAAAATTTACAAATGCTAAACCTATGAAGTAAATAAAATTAGTAATTTCTGCAGTAAACCCAATACCAGCGAAAATTACGAATAAAACAACCAAAATAATAGTTATTAATAAACCTAGAGCAGGTATATCTGGTCTTTTTTTCGTTTCCTGAATTTTTTTAGGAATAAACCGATCTCTCGCTAAAGCAGTAATAACGCTGACTGCTGAACCTAACGCGGCATTTATTGCTATTAACGTTGAAATAATAGCAGCAAGAACCATAAAATAAAAACCAAATGGTCCAAGGACACTTTCAAACACATCAGCTAATAAAACGGGGTTTTCAGTTA
This sequence comes from Promethearchaeota archaeon, assembly GCA_030612905.1. Lineage (GTDB taxonomy): Archaea > Asgardarchaeota > Lokiarchaeia > Sigyniarchaeales > SOKP01 > SOKP01. Next base: position 4,944 of record JAUWNA010000097.1, on the reverse strand, counting down.
ATCCAGTTGGATTTTCTCCTAAGTTTATCAATGCAATGAAAGTAATCGATAAATATATAATTAATGTCAATAAAATAGCATAAATAATAGTTTTTGGAATATTTTTAGAAGGATTTTTTAAATCGGGATTCAAATACGCTAAATTTGAAGTTATAGACGTAAATAAAATAAATAGCAATAAAAAAGCGGGTATTATACCTTCAAATTTTATTTGAGTGAGGACAATATTTGGATTCGTGAATGGCGTTATAATCAATCCAAATATTATAAAGAACGTGAACATCCCAATTAATACGAGCGTAAATATTAATAACGCTTTAATAGCAACTTTTTGAGTTCTAAAAATTACTAAACTTGTTATTACAATAGGTAAAATCGCAATTACCGTAATAAAAGGATTGGGAATTGGAATATTTAATTTAACAAAAACTTCGTTAAGCACTAAAGCAAAGATTTGCGCTGAAAAGGAACATATAGCGACATTAGCAATCCATAAAAAAAAGCCAATTATAAACGCTAAGAACCCCCCAATCCCTTCCTTACTGAAGTTGTAAGCGCCTCCAGCAATAGGTAAACTAGTTGAAAGCTCAGCGTAATTTAATCCAGTAAAAAATATTAAGATGCCTCCCAAAATTAAACTTAGTAATATACCGGATCCTGCGTATTCGATTCCTAAACCTAATAATACGAATATAGAACCCCCTATTCCACATCCAACACCATATATTATCCCTTGAGATAATTTTAATGTTCTTTTTGGTAGAACTTCTTTAGGTTTAGTCTCATTCAATTTTTTTCCTTATAGTTTGTAATTTCATAACAAGAAAATTTTACGGATTAAAAATCAATTTGCTTAAGATTTTTCTAAGTGGAACACTCCAGATACTATTGAGAACCCTCCAGAGATTATAAGGATGAGAAAAAGTACGATATCCATATCACCAAGATTCAAAATCCCCATAAGACCGAGCAGTGCTAACATTATTATGAGAACACCAATTCCAATCAAGATTCCACCAAAAAACTTTGATAATCTATAAACTAACGATAAAAATTCTAATCTATGTATTCTACTTTCTTTATCTCTAATTTCTTCTTCTTGAGTCTCGAGATCTAACTTTAATTTTTGAAGGATAGTTTTAGCATCATTTGTGCTCTCGTCTATTACTTCTTTTGCTTTAGTAAGTTTATCGTGTTCTGTTTGCAAATATTCTACTTTTTCTGTGAGAGAATTTACTCGCCCTTCTCTTTCAACATGTTCAAGATTGGAAGATTCAATATCTTGTTTGATATCTTCTAATCTCTTTTCGTTAGCCTTAAACAAACTCTCTTTACTTGTAATTTGCTCGTCTATTGAGTGTAAATTATCATTTAATTGCTGTATTCGTGATTCAATCTCAATTAATTGTTGTTGCTTTTCTGTTAACTGGATTTTATATTTCGCTAGAAGTTCTTCATATGTTACTCTTTGTTTTTCCATCTCAGGAAATCCATCTCGATAATCCTGAATTTCTTGTTCAACAGTTTTAATTCGAATTTCTTTTTTTTCAATTTGTTCTGATAATAACTTTTTTTCTTCTCCTTTTACTTCAATTTCTTTGTTTGTGTGCTCTAATTCAAATTTGTTTTTTCCTATTGAAACTTTTAGCGTCTCGTGTTCAGCTGTTAGGCTTTTGATTTTTTTATCTAAAGCCTCAGCATTTTCTTTTTGTTTATTAATTAGGTTTTCTTTTTCTCGAATTTCATGATTGAGTCTTGAAGTTATTGTTCGTAGTTCTTCTTGTTTAGACACTTTTTCTTTTACACTATCAGTTAAAACAATCAAATCTACTTGTCTTGTTTCGTAGGATTTGACTAACTGTTCGTTAATTTTTAATAGTTCTTTATATTCTTCCTCTAAATTATCTTTACTCTCTGTAATTATCTCTAAACGGTCTTCCAAATTTTTCATTTCTTCGTTCTTACGATTATATCTCTCCTCAAGTGCCTTAATAGTCTCTTCAATTGCAGTTAAATACTCTTCCTTATCATCTATTTTTTTTTTTGTTGAGTCTAGATTTTCTAGCGCTTCTCGAATTTCATCGTCAATCACTTCATAATCTTTCTTTTCTATTTCTCTTTTATCATGTTCAGCTTCACCATTTTTTATTGTGTCAGAAATATCTTCAATACTATTTTCAAACGTTCTAAGTTTCTTATCTATTAAATCTCTTGAATCCTTAGCTTTTGATAAATACTCTTTATCAATTTTTTCAACATCCTTTTCGGACTTGTCTTCCGTTTTTTCCGGTTCTTCTTTGATTTCGTCAGTCATACTAGATTTTTTAATTTAAGATTTTTATTTTCATTTAATTAAAAGTAGAATATGAAATTAAATTTAATATTTGTTTAAATATAGAAAATTGATTGCTTTTTGTTTAAATAAATGTTGATATAAATAAATAACCATTTTCTAGCTCAACTTAATTTCTTTATAAAATATACTCATCTCACCTATTTAAACTTTTGACTTCATTTTATTTTAGTATTCTATAGTCTCAATTTCGAGCAATAAATTTAAATATGAGTGTCTTTAGAAAGACAAGTTTTTTCTGATTTTTTTCATCGTTAAACTCGGAATATATTGCTCCAATTATTATAAAACACTTAAAGTTTAGCATAAATTACGATAAAAGCAAAATGGGGGGACAGTTTAGATAGAATTTCAAATAACTTTCGTTGGATTTGCGCGTTTATTTCGCTTTTCATCAAAATAGAGTATATAATTTTTTCCCAATATATTTTCTAGGTTAGAATGATATTCGGGATTCTTTTTTTGAACCCATCTCATAGCATGCTTCACAGTTCAAATAAGTCTTTGTTGATCTTTAGTTAGACCTCTCTCAGTTGCTAATTCAGCATGAACATCTATTTTAGATTGCTTAATCCATTCTTCCATTAAATTAAGCATTTTTTCAGGCATAATTTTTACAAAACTCAAGAGTCCGCTCTTTTATAAGCGTGGCAGAGCTAATTGAAGGCATGAGGTCTATTTTTCCTTAATCAATTTTATCTTAATATATAAGTTAAATGTTCTTGGACCAAAAGTTACTAAGATATAAAAATTTTCACGTCCACCAATTTCCAACCTTCCATCGACTATTGGTAAAGTCAACTGTCGGCTCCCATAAGTGCTTGCCAATTCGTGATCGTAATGATTAAAATCCGCACGATTTTCGAGGGCTCTTACGGTATGCAGGAATGGGGCGCTGTCTCTGGAAGAAATTTCTGCAAACATGTAATGTAAATCAAGATAGTTCCCATATTCGTGTTCATTAATAATTAAACTGGTGGTAGTATGGTAAGATCTAATGAATAATTCTCCACTTTTCAAATCTGGATTTTCTTCTAAACTTCTATTAAAAACTTCCTTTATAATATCAGTTAAAAATAATAATTGAGTTATCGCATAGCTTCTCAATTTTAATTTATATTCAATAATCAATTCATTATTGTTTTCAATCCTGTTAATTTGATTGATTTCTTTAATTGGTTTAAATAAATTAGGATCAATTTCACCTTTAAAATTCGTAAGGTTTAATCTATTTACATTTCTAAAAGCCCATGTTCTTAGTATATTCTTTTGAGAAAAATTTAAAACTTCAGTAGCTTCTAAGAAGCCTCTTTTCATTTGAGCAATTTCCAAGGTTGGAGTTGCGCTTCCTATTGTAATTCTGTGCCACGCATTTTGAATAAAACCTTTAAGCGAAAAAATTTGTTTAAAACAACCAGTTGGTGTCATACCTCCAAAACACCGTGGTTCGATTTCAATCCATAAGTTATTGTATAGTTTTAAAAGTTGATAGTATAGCATAAAATCTCCAGAAAAATCTAGCCCACTCAAAATTATAATAATTTCAGAATTATTTGATAAAAACGACTTTATTTTGTTATATGTAGTGTATTCTGGATAATTTTCTTGAAAATTCAAATTTCCAATATCAATTTTTATGAAATAATCTTTGTCTTTGCAATAATTGAGTAAGGCGTTTAAGTTTTGATTATCTGGGTTATTAATGTCTAATTTAATAAAAGAAGGATAAATAACTACACCGACAACTGGAATTTGATTTTCGATAGTTTTTATCTCTGAAATCACATCACTGCTAAGATCAAAAGATAATATCGCTTTAAATAAATTGGGTTCTTTTTTTACCACTGAGATTACATCTTCATTAGTAATACCGTAAGATCTTTGTAAATCCATAGCTTGAACTAATCCATATGTTATATCTGAGCTAATTAATTCTACTTTTTCGTCTTCTAAACTAATTTGTCTGTGATAGAAGTAATGCTGCCCATCCTTACTCCTAAGTCCCAAAAGGTTTTTTAAAGCGTCTGAACGCCCGACATCAGTAAAAATTGGCCAGATTAAGGAATCTATTTGACCGTAGATAAATGCGTTTGCGTATTTTGCTCCAAAAATAGAACTAAAATCCGGTTGGTATAATCTTTCCATTTTAAAATCCTTTCTTTAATAGTCGATGTATTACTATTAAATTCTGTAAATATATAATTTTAATATAGGAAATGAAATAATAATTATTAGGTTAATTTCACCTAATATTTTACGACTAAACTATGATTGATCTACAACTTGGAAATTATCCAATTATTATTAAACCAAACCTAGGAAACCCGATCTTACTGAACTTAAGGAACTACAAAAACCGAGATCAAGTTCCATTTAATAACTTGTCGTTCGAAGCTCTAGTAATAGCATCTCCGTCTCATTCATCGAAAAAGGTTTTGGAACACTTCCATTTGAACATTTTCATCCAACCAATTCTGAAAGATAGCGGCGATTTTGAAAAGAGAAGAGGAAATTTAATCGACTTACATTTAATTGAAATCGAAAAAATTGAAAAGTTAGATTTTAGAGATCAGCCCGTTTTAGAGGAGTTA
>JAUWNA010000158.1 GCA_030612905.1 Promethearchaeota archaeon | reverse complement strand
GACTTCCTTGAATAAACACATCTTCAATATTCTCTAAAAACTCAGTCTTAAGGTCTATTGTATGTGTTTTTAAATATGCTATTAAATCATCTACTTTCAATTGTTTTCGTAAGATTGATAATTTTAAAAGCGAATCCTTTTGACCAACTCGAAAAAATTCACCCAAACCTTTCTTTATGACGGGTAAATTTTGGAGCGATGTGATTGAAAAAATTATATTAAAACTATCTTGTCTTAGCGGTAAATTTTCGATATCTCCTAAAATTAGATTTATGTCTTCAATATCTTTTATTTTTTTAGATTTGTCACAAAAGTTCATTAGCATTTTCCAAGAGATATCTATTCCAATATATTTGACCTTCTTCTCTATATTATCAATATTTAAGTTAAAAACATATTCAATTAATAGACCTGTACCACAACCAGCATCTAGAATGGTTTTATAATTTAAATTACAATTTCTAAAAAGAATTTTATACTTTTCTTTTTGGATTTTACTATATCTATTATCATAGAAGCTTGAGGTTGAATTATATTTCTCAATAATATTTTTTTTCTTATCTAAATCTTTATTTAAAGGTTTCAAGAAAATTACCAAACAGAGCAAAATATAAGAATAATTAATATCCGATAAAAAGGTTTTAATTCAAAAAAGTTTTTCTTTAAATTATCTTTTCAATAATTATATTATAAATGTTTTTTAGTAAAGGTTAAAATATGTCAAATCAGAATATTAGAAATAAGAACCCTCTAACGATCCTTCAAAATGCCCAGAACAGTCAGATATTACTCAGACTAAAAGATGGAACTGAATATAAGGGGATCTTAAAAGAAATTGATGCTTACATGAATCTTATCTTAGAGGATTGCACTGAGATCATGGAGGGTAGTCCCGTAGCTAAATATAACGAAATATTTATTCGCGGTAATAATTTGCTTTTCATAAAACCGGACGCAAATCAGCTAAAAATATAAAAATCAAAAAATCGGGAACATATCATCTAATCTAATTTCCTCGTTTCAAATACTCAATTTTTAAATCTTAAATTATATAAATTGAGAGCTTAAATTGATTCACAATAAAAGCGTAGATTCCAATCTCGTATCTATTATTGGTTATGGAACTTTCATAACTCGGAATCTGTGGAAGGATAAATTCAATGTTGAAGTATGTCTTGTAAAAAATTTTACAAGAGTTTTTCCCAAAAATAGTTGGTTTCCTTATGCTTTACCTTCAAATAATTCCTTTTGGGCTTTAAAATTTGATGTGAACCAACAAGAATTAGAATTGTTAGATTCAATCGAAGGAGTTTTTGATGATTTATTTGAACGATTAATCACCGAAGTTTATTTAAAAAATAATAAAATATTTTCTGCTTATATCTATATACCTACAAAAAAGACAATAGCTTCACAAAAATTATCTCTGGAATTAGATAAAAACGATCAATGGAAGGAAGAAATTAAAAAATATCCCGAGATTGTAGAAAAATTTCCCAAATTGGTTTTATAATTATTTGATTAATTTTGGTTTTACCAAATTATTTTTTATAATGGCGTAGGACGCGGGATTTGGCGAATATTTACTTAAATAATTAACAGAAGAAAATATAGATAACAAACGCTTGTTGAAAAACCATCTATAACCTTCAGGGAATGCTTCGTGCGCTCTAATTAAATATTTTAAATTATTCTCTTTCATAAAATCATTAAAAACATCTTCTCCAAAAGATTTAATTCCAGGACCTCTAAAACTTTCTGAGAATCCTTTTAAGTCGGATTTAGGGTCATTCCACATAATTTGTACTAAACTTTTTGTTATGGTTTTGAATACAGAAACAGTATCTCTTGGTTTTAGTCCTCTCAACTTCCTTAAAATTGCAATATCTTCAGAAATCCCGCCATGCAGACATAAGATGCCTTTATTTAGTAAAGCACAAAAGGGAAGTACATTGTATACGGCTAAAACTTCGTCAAATTTTTTTTGATTATTAAATCTATGTTTAAATTCTTGGAAGAATCCATAAGCTTTGTTCATTTCCAAAGTTTCATGATTCCCTTTTAATAGATAGTATCTATTTGGATATCTAATTTTTAACGCAAGAACCAAAATTAAACATTCTAACTGGTTTGTACCTCGATCAACGATGTCACCTAGAAAAATTACAAACTCAGGTTTTTTTTGATCTATTATTTCAATCAATCTCTGTAAAGTTTCTAAATCTCCATGAATATCTCCAATAACCCATACCTCGCTTTTTGAATCATCGAAGTTTAACTCTAATAACAGTTTTTCTTCTTTAAAAATCTCTTCTGCTTTTCGTAAAACCTGTGAAATATAATGGAAATCTAGTTTAGAGATTTTATATGGTTCCTTTATGATATTTTCTAAAAATGGTTTATCTATCACTTTTTAATCTTATTTGCAAGTATAATTTTTAATTTATTTCTAATAATTGTACTTTAACTTTTAAATTAACATCTTGCATTTTTATAAATAAAGAATCTGATTATTAGAATTAGTGTTAATAAAAAATCTCAAGGAAATGATTTTTTTTGTTAGAATTTCATGAAAATGCCATTGTCTAAAAATAGGATATCAATTTTGGAAAACATTATTAACAAATTCGAAAGTGAGATTGTTGCTGAAAAAAAGAACAATCGAGATCGTGGAGTAGTTTATACTCCTCAACCAATTGCGGACTTTATGGTATTAAACATTTTTAGAATCTTTTTTGACGATTTTTTAGAGCTAAGAAAAGTCTTTCAAGTAAACTGGGATTACACTATTTTAAAACAATTACTCGCAAAAAATGATAGTCTTAAAGATAGGTTTGAAACAAAAATAAGAAATATTAAAATACTTGACCCAGCTTGTGGCACGGGAAGATTTTTGATCGCCATTGCCGAAATTCTTTTTAAAATCAATAAAATATTTGAGTTAGGGTGCACCGATTACGATATTAAGAAAAAAATAATTCAAAACAATCTATACGGAATCGAAATTGATAAGTCGGCATACTTAATATCAAAACTAAGACTGATAATGTGGCTTTATTCAGATGTTGAGGTCCCTCTTTTAGGCGGATGTGTTTGTATAAATTCAAATTTAAAGGAAATTGAAAATTTCATTGATGATCTCAACCTGAACTTTAAATTAATTAATTTAGATTATCTTCTTGAATTTGATTCACCTGATATTGATATTATAATCGGAAACCCTCCTTACGTCGAGAATAAGAAGATATTAGATGTAGAATTTAAAAAAAAAATCAAAAAAAATTTTGAATCTGCTTACGGATTGTTTGATCTCAGTATTATATTTATTGAAAAATCGATAGAATTATTGAGAAAAGGAGTTGGGTGCCTCTCTTTTTTAACTACTAATAAATTTTTATCAGCCGATTATGGTCTAAAGATTAGAGAGATGTTACTACGAGATACAGCACTTAAGGAAATTATCAATGTATCTTCATTACCAATATTTCAAAAAACAGCAGCATATCCAATAATAATTTCTTTTAAAAAAATAAGTAACGCAAACAATACGATTCTAATAAAAAAGTTTGAGAGTATGGAAGATTTTAAGCATTTGCAAAACGAAAAAACGACTGAATTCCCCCAAGATTCAATAAAAATCCTCCCTTCATCTGTAATACCAATATCCTCTGATATAAACTTAGTTAACTTCTTGTATACAAATTTCAAACCAATGATACAAGCAATAAAGGGTTTAAAAATCATATATCGTCCTTTCGGGTTCATTAAATGGGCGAAACATTTTAAAAATATTAATAAAAATAAGACTTCTAATAAAGACTTAATTTTGATAGGAACAGGAAATGTTTGTAAATATTATATTGATTTCAAAAAACGCATAAAAATCGCAAAAGTTAACCACGAAATATCATATTTTAGCTTTCCAGCAGAGCAAAAAAAAGTTTGGGACAAGCTTAATAATGAAAAAATAATTTTTAGGGAAATTGCTAAGGACATTACTTGTGTGTACGATCCGGGTATTTACGTTAATTTAACCGGCCTTTACTTTTTAACAGTACCTTCATTTAAAACAAACGACTATTTTTGTTTACTTTCGATACTAAACTCAGATATTATTAATTTAGTATTTAAAGCATTATACGGAACGCTTCATATGTCTGGAGGATATATAAGGTATAACGGAAGCTTTATAAAAAAACTGCCCATGCCAGAGGTTTTTCCCACATCGCTTTCTTATATAGGTAGAATAAATCAATTTCTATCGCAATTAAGATTTGAACTTCTTCAAGAACCAAACGATGAAATTCAATTATTTGAAATCGAAAAACTCTTAGATTTTTATCAAAACCTGACAAATTCTTTAGTTGCTCAGCTATATTTACAATTCGAGCCTTATGACGAATTAAATAAATTATTAAATTCTCCTAATTTGATACCAAATATAAAAATTAAAAATATTAAACGTCGATTTGATCTGCCTAGATACATTACTTATTTAAAGGGAGAAGTGAAGGAAAATCTAAATCAAATTAATAATTCATTTAATTTTCTATATGGCAATTCGAAATTGGTGGATCAAATAAACAAAGGTTTGGTATATAAATTCTAATTTTTAATAGGTATAAAAATTATGTACACTCCTCTTTAGATAATTCACTAAGTAAATTTGATGCTCTTGACGTGTTAAAAATTCCACATACGCAAGGTTTTGCTAATTCTTCAGCAGCGTTTTCAATTGAAATTTTATCTTTTTTAATTAAGTCTAAGTAGTATTCTACTGATTGTGGTGAAATACAATGATGCCCGCACATAGTTGTTATTTCTAAGATTTTGTCAGAAGGTAGAAGTTCTTTTTTTCCAAATGTGCCGAGAGAGAGGTGAACAGTATGCATTTCCAGATCTACATCTTTAAGAACATCTTCAATATCATTCAACAAACCACTTATTACTATAGAAATACCTAAATCTTCTTTTTTTAAAGTTTGGATTACTCTACTTACATCTTCGATTTCGGTGAAAGCTGCTTGGATTACGGACGAGATTCTCCAAGCCTTTTCCGTTAAAATATTTGTAGGGTTATGGTTTTTAAATATTTGGGCAATTCTTAGTAATTTCTGGCGAGCGTCAGGATGTTTATCGTTTTTACCTGCTGCAAGCATTGCTAAGATTACATAATCACCCTTTAAATTGTCAAAGTCTCCTCTTCTATGTAAAGAATGCGTCATTTATAGTTACCTCCAATAGGATATGATTTTCCCAACCCTATATTTACTTTCGCATTTGGGTTTATTTGGTACCCTTTTTTGGCAAGAACATCAATTATTGGAATTTCTTTTCCGTTCAAAACGCGTGATATGACTCCAACAGTGAACACTGTATCAATCTTTTTTTCTACTTCTCTAATTATTTTTAAAAC
>JAUWNA010000303.1 GCA_030612905.1 Promethearchaeota archaeon | reverse complement strand
ATAGGAAAAGATCACATAGGAGTCGTATTACGCCAAGATTTACATTCCTGGGGTATACTTCCCCTTATTTTCCTGCGTGACTCTTCTTATTGACAAAAGCCTCGCAGATTGTGATCTAACAAGGAGTTTTTGAAGGTTTTTACCCTTCGCCCAGTCCTTATCACGAGTTGCTCGAAAGATCCGTTCTTGAATCCGTCTTACATGTTGTCTGGGAGTATTCCATTGGATATTATCCCAATCTACCACATGCCCTTTGTTCTGTTCAATGCTTTCACACATCGTCTAACTTCACCTTCAGTTAAGATTTCTCAATTCTTTTCTTTCGTTGAGACCTGCTTAGGAAGTCAGCACCCTTTCAGGTCGGGTATTTCTGTAGTTCAATCGCTACTACAGCCCTATCCATACCATTACAGTATGACATTCGCTTTTTCCAGCATCCTCTGCCCACTAAGTCTTCCCCTTTCCTCACGGTTAAGATACCATTATACATATGTATATGGGACTTATTGGGTTTACCAAGTTCCTTATGTCCGATGTTTAACAGAGCCCTTAGGGAGATACTTTCCCCCGGTTGCGCAATAGATGACAAAGAAATGAAAAAACACCATTTCTACCCGGCAACTCACCATTTTGGTCTCGGCGTATCAGCTATATTTCGCCGATTTATAATAACGAGGTTTATCGCATCTTCACGTTAGTTTCCCATAGGCTCCTTGGCTAGCCCCTCAGACCATTCTATAGCTAAATGCTGAAGGTACATCGTCCCCAAAGCTTCACACACCATCATTACTAACGATGCATGTTTGGGTAGCCATTATCGGTCATCTCGATATTAGTTTTTGAAAATCACCTTTAAAGATGTTCGTTTTCAAGTCCTATATTCGGACATAAAGCTTTCTTGTCGCACATTTTTCTTTATATATAATTAGAATATTAAAAATTCATTAAACTGTATACAATAAAAAAGCAGAGTTTACTAAATAAATGTGATAAAAATGGTTGATAAACATAGCCAAAGTTTTTTTGGGCAATCGACGGGGCTCACGATTAGAAGTTCTTCAAAAACAGAACCGTTTATCTTTTTGAAGTGTATCAAGAAAAAACCCGATGGCTCGTGGGAAAAACCCTCTTTAGGAGAAGGAAAGACAATAAAATGCAATTTAGGCGAAATCGTAATGATTTTAGACGTACTTAATCGAAATAGAGCCTCATGGACGAGCTTTCATAATTTTAAAGATGTAAAAACTCAAATATCTTTTAAATGGGAGGATGACGCGAAGGAAAAATTATTAATTTATATCGGTAAATATTCTAAGATGTTAACATTTGCCCAAATTGAAATTTTCAGGTTGTTATTAAATCATATATTGGAAGAAAAAATCGAGTTTGCTACGGTTTTGAACTTTGGCACTATAAATAAAGAGGCAACATTTCCCAAAGAGGTTGACCAAATAAATAAAGGAAATGGCTCAAAGACATTACCAATCGTAACAGAAACGGTGGAACGCAATGAAAGTGAAGTTAGTCAATTAAAAGGCGTTATTGAAGGTGAAACAGAGAAAGCTTTGCTTATCCAGTTTAACGAAGATAAAGAAGTGTGGATTCCTAAATCAATTATTCGATCTGAATACGACACTTCAGAAAAAGATAGCACCCAAAACTTCTTAATTGATAACTGGATACTAAAAAGAAATAATATTAACACAAATTAACTTTTTTTTTTAAGATTCGGAATAAATTCTTCGTCGCAAAGAGCTTTTAATTCCTTGTTATAATCAATCATTTTTTTAGCAATTTCAGGATGAGAAAGTAGTTGTACTTCCGCTTTATCGTCACGATCCCATAATAAGTAAGGGATAGTTTCGTGTGGAACCTCTTCCTTAACTTCGTTTAACCACTCTTCAGGTAATTCGTTTTTTAATTCAACATCTAACATTCGCGCTAAAAATAATGTCCAAGCTCTAGGCACAGCAGTCATTAAATAACCTCCTCCCCCTACAGCAATCCATTTATTTTGACAGTAATTCTGAGCAGATGTGTAGATTGTTTGAGCAATATCTCGATAAATTGAAAGCGAAAGCCCCATTTGCGTTAAAGGGTCGTCAAAGTACATATCTGCCCCTAACTGAGTTAATAAAACATCGGGGGCATAGGCTTCTAAAATCCTAGGCACACAATAACGAAATAATTTTCGAAACATTCTATTATCAGTACCTGGCAACAAAGGAAAATTGATGGAAAATCCCTTTCCTGCTCCTTCACCGACTTCTTTTTGGTCTCCAGTACCCGGAAATAAAAATTTTCCACTTTCGTGGAAAGAGATTGTTAAAACATTTGGGTCTTCGTAAAACTGCTCTTGTACACCATCTCCATGGTGACAATCTATATCCAAATACGCAATTCTAATATCTTTTTTCAAATTTTTAAGATGATGAATAGCTACGGCAATATCGTTAAAAATACAAAATCCCGAAGCCTTTTTTTTATGTGCGTGATGAAGTCCTCCTGCTGGATTAAAAGCAATCGTTATATCATTATCTTGCCAAACTAGATCTGCAGCTAGCAAACTTGCTCCACACACTAACGCTGATGCCTCGTACATACCTTTAAAAACAGGAGTATCTCCAGTACTTAACCCATAGAGAGATGGTTGAACACTTCTATCCATAGGGTTCTCGCTTAACTTTTTAACTATTTCCACATACTCTGGGTCGTGAGCTCTTTCTATTTCTTTTTGTGTGGCGGGACTTGGTTCAAAGACCTCTAATCTTTTGTTATTAAAAAGATTTAGTTTCTCCATAAGGCTATACGTAAGTTTAATCCTTAAAGGTCGTAAAGGGTGCTGTGGTCCAAAATTGTAACTTTGATATTTATTGGTATAAATAAGCGCTGTCTTATTTACCATAAATAATAATTACAATCCATTTTTTATAAGTTTTTGAAAAAAAAAAAAATACAAAAAATTATATTATCGGAGTAACATATAAAAAAATAAAGGTATTTAAGAATATTTCATACTAAATTAGGCCACCACTATAAAATGAGTCAAAGATTTACTAAATTCGTAGAAAGAGTAGCTAAAGACAACGAATTCAAGCCGCTTAAAAATAGGTTATTAAACCATTTGCAAAAAGAAAGCGAAAATAAATACAAAAATTACCCGCGGCTTTTAGATTTATTACTTAACTATTGGCCTAAATACAAAGAAGGTTTTAAGATTTCACATCTGCTAAGGGACCATTACGAGGAGATTTTCAATTTTTACCTTACTACAATGTTCCCTTTCAGAAAGAGAGGTTTGACGCTTTCTGGAGCAGAGGCCCCGACTGCTGTTGATTTTAAGCTTATTTACCAATATCATTATAACTTAGGCGAAATAGCAGTTATCAATAAAGTAATGAATGAATTAAACATTGAAACTAAAACTGAAAGCGTTTTGAAAAGGCTCTTAATTTTTTCTGTAAGTTCATTTAGTCCCATGGTAGAACAAATTTTTAAACGACCTTTTGCTTTTCAATTTTCTAATATTGACGCAAATCTATTTGATAGTGGAGAATGGGAAGTAATCGCAATAATCTCGGCCAGAGAACAATAGCTTTTTATATTATCTATTGATTTTCTAAAGAAATCGGAAAATCAAAATTAGCTTCTAAAAATTAAGACGATTTAATATTATTTTGTCAAATAAGAACCTAGATCCATCATTTTACCGTCACCTTTTTTAACTTGGATCTTCCCTTTAATTCCTTTAATTTTCCGCTCTAAATGAATAATTGCATCCAAAGGTATCCTTCTTGGAATTC
>JAUWNA010000246.1 GCA_030612905.1 Promethearchaeota archaeon | reverse complement strand
GTTTTTACGCCAACGTACTGGTGGGTGTTATTTCCTATCTTTGGATGGCTTATTGGCGTTGCTGAACACATCACATCTTATATAGTATATGCGAGAGGAGTGTATCCATCGGCAAAGAGAGCTGTAATTTTTCATTCTGTAGCATACATATTCGTTATGTTGTTTCAATTTGTAATTAATTACTTCAATACGCCTCTTTATTATTGGGCAATTTTTCCGGCATTTCTCTGGGGGACAGGATTAGCAATTCACATAGGTACATATTACATCTATCATCGTCCTTCGACTGATGACCAAGGAGTATTGAAGTCAAGAAGGGAACGTGCCGTTGAAAAAGAAATGGAAAAAATGCAAAATAGACAAAAAAAGGAATAAATGAGGAACTAAATTAAAATGTGGCTGGGAAAATTCTTAGATCTGGAAGACGATATTGAAATGTTGAGATCTAAAATAAAACAAGAAATTTTTAAAAAAATTAAAAAAAATAAGCTAACTCCTCTCGAATTCACTATAATCGAAGTAATTTTCAATAGCAACGCCCTCTCAGGCTATGATATTATCCAAACATTAAATAAACACTTTGCTGGAACCTGGAAAGCTAGGTCTGGTACTGTCTACCCAATTTTGTCAAAGCTGGAGCGAAATGGTTTTTTAAAATCTAAAGCGGTTAAAAGCCCAATTGGACCAATCCGAAAGGTGTATACATTAACTGATGCTGGAGAAGAAATATTAAAATTGAAGGTGAATAAAAATTATGCAGACCAGCTCAAGTTTTTAGAGAACTTTATTATAGAATTATCGTCCATATATGTGAAATCGTATCCCAAAGAAGTAAGGAAAGAAATCATCGATGAAGTGCAAACAACCTTAAACGAGTCTTTCGAAAGGATAAAAGATAGTATTCCTTCAACTCTTAGGTTTAAGGCAAATTGCACAAATTGCGGTATTGAAATCGGTAGGAAAGTGGCTTACTGCCCTTTCTGTGGAACTCAATTAGCTCCTGAGGAAGAAAGTGAAGCAGAAAAATCAAATGTGCAAGAATAAAATCGCTTTTCATATAGTTTAAATTAACTTAAATTTTTTTTTCAAGAAATTCTTTTAGTAGTCTAAACAAGATGTGTTTCTTATCTATGTAGAATCAACAAATTTTTAAATAATTAAGGTTATTAAATAATAGAAATCATATAAAACTAATAAATAAAAAATTACTTGGGACGAATAATTGTGAATGACTTTAATGAAAATGGTTTCTCAGAAGAGAATCTACGCCGTATAGCCGCTTTAAAAATAAAGTTTCGACTTTCAGTTAAAATTCATTTAATTGCTTATATATTAGGGATAGTATTATTTATTTCAATAAATGTGCTATTCACTCCACTTATCATGTGGTTTATTTATCCGATTTTTGGTTGGTTGATAGGGTTGATGATGCATTTGACCGCATATATAGTTTATGCAAAAGGTGTTTACCCCATTGCTAAACGAGCTGTAATCTTTAATACGGTAGCCTATATCTTTGTAAACATACTTTTGTTTGTTATTAATGGTTATACTGATGCTTTACTAATGAGAAGCTATTTGTGGTTTTTATATCCCGTTTTTTTTTGGAGCATAGCTTTGATCATGCATTATATTGTATACTTAGGGTTCTACAATAAAAAACTCTATGAAGAAGGCGAAAGACAATCTCGTTTGGAGCGAGCAATTGAAAAAGAAATGCTTAAAATGAGAAAAAAAAGTGCGTAATTAAAAGAATCGTAAATGGTAAAATCCGAATGTGGTTAGGAAAATCTCTAGATCTCGAAAAAGATATGGAAGAAATACGTTCCAAACTTAAACGGGAAATTTTTGACAATGTTAAAAAGAGAAGATTAACACCACTCGAATTTACGATTATAGAACACATATTTAATAACCAAATAATCTCGGGTTATGATTTAATCCGGGTTTTAAACGAACACTTTGCTGGTACGTGGGAAGCTCAATCTGGCACAATTTATCCGCTTCTATCTAAATTAAAGAGAGATGGATTCTTAAAGGTAAGGACCGTCAAAACTCAGGTTGGTCCGCTTCGAAAAGTGTATTCTTTATCTGAAGCTGGAGAAGAAATTCTGAAAGTAAAGATAAATAAGAATTTCTTAGACCAACTTAAGTTTGTTCGAAATGTGATAGTTGAACTTTCTTCAATTTACATTAACTCTTTTCCCGAAGAAGTAAAAAAAGAGAAAACCCGGGAAGTACAGAAGTTATTGAAGGAAATTACTGAATATGTAATTGAAACGATCCCTTCTTCAGTTGAGTTTAAAAAGAAATGTCCTAACTGTGGTTCTGAAGTAGGTCGAGAAGGGGCTCGCTTTTGTCCTTATTGTAGCGCCTCATTATTCGAGGAAGATAACACTAAAGAAGGAGATACAAAAAAAAAAAAAATAAAAATAAAAAATAATATTATAGTCTAAACTTATTCGATATTAATATTTAATTTCCTGAATATTTTTTCGAGCTCTTCGCTTGCTAGACTTTTTAAGATGCTTTTTAAAGGTGCTAAAACCTGTTCTTTCTGTGCCGTGCGATTCCGGCTAATTCGTCCTTCCTTGACTTCAAAACTACTTTGTGCCCACGATTCCTCGTCGTTAAAAGTAAACCAAATGTTTCGATAAGCACCTCCCTGCCCACCATCTCGCGCTAATGGTTTCTCATTGATTGGAACCTCAGGATCTTGCAAATAACACCAGTCTAGTATTAACCACTCTAGTTTTCGTTCTGATTCTGGGCGATCCGCTAAATATATACAATACGCGTGCCCTCCTAACTCTGAATCTGAGGGGGCAAAAACTGGATCAGCCATTACTTGAGCGGCACATACTTTGACTCTCCACGAAGGAACGCCCGCATTAATTAACAAACTAGCGATGAGGATAGCTCCGTCCTCACAATCCCCTATCTCTGATTGAATTGCCTCGAAGGGAAATAACCAGAATTCAGGACATTCTGATACGATATCGTCGTACTTATATTTTAGAAAATTGCATACGAAATTTTGGATCGTTAAAGCCGTTTCGTTTGGACTTTCTTTCCTTAGATTAAGTTGAGTTAAAACGTGCCATAATATTGCGTCGTTATCCTTTATGAACGCTTTCACATCTACATCGATTTGTTTTTTATACGATTCTCCTCGCAAAGCTCTTCCAGTGTAAATAATTGGCGCCTTTTTCCATTTGCTATCCCAATAATCTTGACCAAATTTACCATAATCTTTCTTGAATTTTTCAAAAGGCTTATAATTTGCTATAATCGGTATATCTGAGGATGGACTTTTTCCAGGTGAGGGTTTTTTCTTAGGTGTTGGCTTCTTTTTTGGTTTAGCATCCTTTTTTGGCACTTCTGCTAAACTTTTTGCGCTTTCAGTCCACTCTTCTACGTTTTTAAGCGTTGGAAGCTTTGAAAGGACTTTTGGATTGTCTTTCTTTAACTGTTTTAACTTTTCAACTGTGTTTTTAGAATTTCTATAAGCAAATTCTTTGACAGAATCGATACCTATTAGATTTAGAGCGTTAGCTATTTCAGGATTCACGCCACTAATTCTCATTAGATCGGCGTGTTCTTGCCACGAATCAAGTCTATTTACTGTCACGCCTATGCTTCTTGCTAATTGTTTAATCTGATAGTAACTAAGAGCCAAAAGGTCTTCTAACTCCTTTATACCTGTTTTTCCTAAAAGTTGGGCGTGCTTTTCTTCTAAACCAATAATTTCAATTAATTTCATATTAATCTCATTTGATTTTTACTAAAATAATAATTAATTAGAAATCATGCAGTTATTAATTTTATTCTATCCTATTATCAAAAATCTTAGATTTCATCAAACTTGCTTATTTTTTATGTAATTAACAGATTAGAAAGCAAATGTTCAAGGAATACTTTTTTATTAAAAAAAAAAATTTAATAGATAGTCAATAAAATACATTCCTCTTGTTTAGTATTTCATGCTATTTTCGATAAACTCCATATTTGTGAACAGCATCCGTCATGGCTTTCACGTTTTCGTGTTTTGCCTCATCCGGTATGCCTGAAATCCCGCCCTCTACAATATATCCTCCACCTTCCATGCATCCTTCTATGCTCTTCTTTACATATTCCTCAACTTTTTGAGGAGGACCCGCTACTAATAAAGATCCGGGAACATTTCCTTTAATGCAGACATAATCTCCCATCCTATCCTTAACATCAAAGATATCGGTATCATCAAACCAGTATACCATTTTTCCCTTATGT
>JAUWNA010000221.1 GCA_030612905.1 Promethearchaeota archaeon | reverse complement strand
ATCTTCTGCGGACCATACGCCATACCACTTTTTTGAAGGGTTTGCTTCCATCTGTTTCCTAAATTTCAGTTGAAAGCTTGTACGGGTTCCAGACCACCATGCTTTGGCGGGATCGTCTTTTTTTACCTCTAACTCGCTAAGACGCATATTCTTATAGACTTCTGGTCCTGACTCATCAGGGAAACCGTAATTAGTATTAATTAAAATTACTTTATTTACTCTATTAGGATATTTTAAAACAAAATTCTGAACTATCATCCCTCCTAGTGACCACCCGCACACATTTGCTTTTTCAATTCCAAGATGGTCCATAAGATTTTTAATATCATCAGCAAATATTCCCATAGTGTATTCTGTTTCTGGTCTATCTGATTTTCCCGCCCCGCGATTGTCAAGTCGGATGACTTTAAAATGTTTAGATAACTCAGGTACTTGAGCTATCCAAGATTCCTTTTTTGCTCCAAATCCATGTATCAAAAATAATGGATACCCCTCTCCATAAATTTCATAACAAATTTTAACTCCTTTTAAATCAGCATATTCTTCAGTCATAATTTCCACATTAACCTCTATTTAATAATTATTTTAACAAGGGATCAGTTCTATTTAAGATTTTTTGCTTAGAAATATTCATTTAAAAATTAATTTTAAAAATGATTCTACTTTAAAATCATTACGTTTATCATACATTTTTCATGTAATAGGTAATTTCTATGGAAGAGAGAAAAGTATTAATCCCTAGTACGAATGGGAATGAGCTTCATGGTGTATTTTTTATAACATCAGAAGAAAATAATTCTGCAAAACCTGCCATCCTTATAATGTGTCATGGTTTTACAGGTGATAAATACGAGTTGGGGCGCTTTCCTGAAACAGCTAAAGCTTTAAATAAAGAGGGTTATGATGTACTTATCTTTGATTTCTCGGGTTCTGGTGAAAATAAAAGAGAGCTGATTACAATAACTAAACAGGCTACTGATCTCGAAAATGTTTATAGTTGGGTACAAAATCAAGGATATTCAAGAATTGCTGTATTGGGCCTTTCATATGGGGGTCCTACTGTACTAAAAGCTAATTTACCAGGTATTATAACGTATATATTTTGGGCACCATACTTCTTTGTCCATTCATCAGAAGACCAAACTGATTGGTTTAAGGATTTAAACAAAGGACCTGTAAAAATCCCATCATCTGGAGATGGTGAGCCTATCGTAATTGATCTTAGTTTTATGACAGATTTTGCAAAATTTAGAGTAAAACCTTCTTTAAAGAAAATCGATTCTCCTACTCTTATAGTGCAAGGCACCTCGGACGAGTCAGTTCCCATAGAATTAACAAAAAAAGCATTCCAATTGTTACCGAAAGATGAGAATCATAAGCTTGTAGAAATACAAAACGCAACCCATGATTTTGATGCAAAATTTCTAATAGAATTTATTAAATATACGGTAAAGTGGTTGAAAAAGTATTTATAAGTTATGAAGTAAATTATTATTTATCTATAAAACTCTTTTACGATTATTTGACAAAATTTCAGCATTTTATTTCCTAACTCTAATTCGTTTCGAGAACTTGTTAGTATCCAATCTTTACCATACATTTTATTCAAGTATTCACCTTGAGAATCTATAGAAAACGCAAACATTTTGAAGCGTTTTCTAACATCATGAATATCGGGTATCGCATCAAACAAGCTATATCCACCGTCTGCCGAGGGTTGCCCATCTGATACGACTATTATGAGATCATTCTTTTCCAGTCTTTCAGACTCGTGTTTTATTGAAATTCCATCTAAATTTTGACGAGACGTAGAGTGACAACCAAACTTATCAAAATAATTAAGTTTAAGAGGCTCGTTAAAATCCTTCACCAAAATATTTAAAGCATCATATCCGCCTGTGAACAAAACTATTCTAATTTTCGCTAAATCTTCAAGCGCTTCATACAACATGACCATTGCTATTTTTGCTGCTCGAATCTTAACACCTTTCATACTTCCACTAATATCTACTATTAGTAGCAACCTCAATTCTTTTTTTATTATTTTTCTTGTAAAGCATTGTTTAAATTGATAATCGCTGGTAACTGCTTTTATAAATTTGTTATTTAACCTCCCTTTCTTTTGAAATGTATCAACTGCAGCTTTATTTTTTAAGTCAGCAAAAATTAGTTTCATTTTTTTGATTGTCCCATGGTATTTAGCCTTAATTTGGACATAAGTCATAGTATCAGGAAACATTTTCTGACTTTCAATTTTAACATCGATTACTTTTCTTTCACGTTCACACTTACTTGAACTGATAAAATATTTATCTCCTCCTAGAATTAATAGTCGTTCTTTCATAGCGTCCTCTGCGTTCTTAACAAGATTTCTAATTTCTGCTATAAATTTATCTTTTTTTCTTTCATTTTTAATGGAGGTATGATCTTCTTTCCTTGGGTTTAAATCTTTTTTTAAATCATCCAAAGTAAATCTTTTTTTGATGAGATCATCAAGTTCATCATCTTGAGAATTATTTTTAATTTCTTTATCAGATTCCTTTACATCTTCGCTTTTATTACCTTTATCACATTCTTTATCTAATTTTTCCTCTCCTTTTCCGTTCTTTTTGTTTTTATTTTGGTCACTATCTTTTTCTTTACTGCTTTTATTCCCTTTAGGATTTAACTTTTCAGTAGGGTCACCTAAATCGTCGAAATCGTCTAAATCCTCTGGATTTAGCTTAGTGTCTTTTAGTTTTTCTATGAGCTTTTCACTTATTTTATCTAAGTCCGTTTTTTCTTTTTTTTTTTTATTTCGAGCATTTATTTCCATATGGTTGATAGTATTCATATGGGGATGGGGATTCATATTAGGATTAGGTTTCATATTTGGATTGGGATTTCCTCTCTTTTGTGTCGAACTCGAATTTTCTTTAGGAAAATATTTTTTGAGAATGTTGCATAACACATCACACGAAATAATAGATGCACTAGGGCTTAACGACTTTAAAAGAAATTTTTTAATCTTCAAAACCCCTTTCCAATCTTTTACACTTAGATTAAATGGTTCTAAAGATGGTTTTTCTTGGAACTCGTCGAAATCTTCCATATACAAATTTATATATAATAATATGTCATTGTTCGATTTAATCGAAGATTTAATTCGTGGTAACATCTTAATTGTTAACTCCCTCAAATTTCTATAAAAACCAGGGAATTTTTTATCATTAATACCATTAATTCTTACATCTTCAACGACATTAATTAAGTTTTTAATAAAGAGTAGTGGTAATTTGTATTTTTTACCTAGGCTATCTATTAATTTTAACAATCCTAGTTCAAATGAACCGTATCCTATGTGGCCGCTTTCGTGAGCAACAAGCCCTTGGGTCGCTTTTATATCCTCTTTAAATTTGTTAGGTAAATATATAAATTTGCAATCAGTAAAAACCGCAGGGATATTGCCTATATACTGTATCATTATATCCTTGTTTCCACTAATTCGTTTTCCAATATTTGTTAAAGCTAATACATCGGAAGTAAAATCCCTTTCAAAAAGGTCTATTAATTCAGTTAACACGATTACGCAGCTTTTTAACTTGATTTTATGTAATTTACATATATTTTAAGTTATAAAACAGGATATAATTCCTTCATAAACTTCTTTAAATCTTCGGGTTTTTGTTGATATATCCATTTTATATAATTTAAGGTTATATTTCCATTGTAAATGTAGTTTTTTCCTGTTTGCTGTTTGTATTGTGTAGGTAAGCTTAGAATCTCTGTCAGTTGAAAATAATTTTGTAAAGTTTCCCTTTTATTTAGCCACATCCATTGAATCAATTTCCACATTATACTTCCGTTATATCTAAACGCATTTGTTCGACCATATTTACTGATATAATTAGTAAAACATGCTTTAGTATTAGTAAGTAGTTTGTCAAGTGAATCTTTATCTAACTTATATTCCCCACTCATTAATGTTGTCTTTTTACTGATTAATTCTTCCTTTAACTTGATCTCGAACATTTTTCCATCAAGAATCATGGCGATACTTTTCTTTTCTTCAGTAGTAGTTCCAAGTTTATTGATGATTACATTTTCGATGTTGTGTTTTAAGTATTTGGTGGGCATCAGAGAAATTAACATGCAGAAATTTACTACTAAGCGAGTTGAGAATATTTTTGTTATAGAATAATCCTGAATCGCCTGTTTCCTAATTTGGCGGGCAGCATCTACAACGATCTCTGCGACCTTTTTCTTACATCCCGAGATTTGGCTCGCAATATCAATTTCTTTGTTTTTTAACGGATAAGATATTTCAGGAGTTACGATAAAGCGGTCTTCAAAAGCCTCTTGTAATTTATTAATGCCAATAACTCCTTTATTCATAGTTCCTATAATGATTAATTTACTTTCAGAATTTAATTCGTGTTTTTCAAAACCTTTTGAAATTAAGTTGATATGATTTTCGGATAAAAGAGAATTTAGCGATATTTG
>JAUWNA010000247.1 GCA_030612905.1 Promethearchaeota archaeon | reverse complement strand
TACTGCCATTCCATACATCCTTCGTAAGTCATGATAAGGAATTTCCATTCCATAAACTGTAGCAATTTCATCTTGGGGAACATTAAATTTTTCACCAACTTTATCTGAACCTTCTGCCATTGCATCTCCAATTCCCTCTCTAAAAGCTATTTTTTTAATTAACTCAAGAGCAGGAGCTATTTCGCCCCATTTTGGTTCTAATCCGTTAATATCATCGGAGTTTATCCTTCCGTTATTATAGAGATAATAGATGAATGCTATCGTGCTACTACCGCTAATAGTATCGATCCCATAATCGTTACATAGGTAATTGGCTCTTTGAATTGCTCCAAGATCCTCATTTAATAGCATGGACCCAAACCCAGCTACAGTCTCATATTCAGCAGCCGCAACCTCATTATCGGTTTTATATTGACCTTCTTTGACTAAGGCTTTCTTAGCGCAGCCTATTGGGCACGCAAAACAGGGATAACTTCTTGAAAATATCTTTTCAGAAGCAGTAGATCCTGAAATATTGAATGCTCCTTCCCATGTGCCTTGTGTCCAATATTTTATCGGCAACTCACCGTCTGCATTATACATGTCAACACCCCCAGATGTACCGAGAATTCCGAACATACCAGTTGCGAATGAAGCGTTGATATCTTCATTTGTAGCTTTAACAGCCTCTTTAAATTTTTCTGGTTCAACAGTTTCATATGGTCTTTTTGGACCTCTAACCGTTATCGCTTTCAATTTTTTTGAACCCATTACTGCACCCATACCAGTTCTTCCTAAAGCTTTTTCTTCTGAGCCAATGATAGCAAATTTTACTAGATTCTCGCCAGCTTGTCCTATACAACAAATTCGCGTTAGTTGAGAACCCGATTTTTCCTTTAATACTTTCGAAGTCTCAAATATTCCCTTCCCCCATAAGCTAGAAGCATCTTTAATCTCTGCTCCATTTTCGTTTATTTCTAAATAGACTGGGTTTTTAGAGGCTCCTTTAATAACTATTCCGTCGAAACCTGTTTTTCTTAATTCCGGACCAAAGAAACCACCACAATTGGATTCGCCCCAAATTCCTGTTAGAGGAGATTTAGCACAGGCAACGAACCTTCCACTAGTAGGAGCATTAGACCCACAAAAAAGTCCTGTCATAAACATTAATATATTATCTGGCGAAAGTGGGTCAGTATCTTTATCAATTTTGTCGTATAAATATCTACACGCATATCCAGCACCTCCAAGAAATTTCTCTGCGATAGAATCGTCAATCAATTCTTCACTAATCTCTTTGCTGCTTAAATTAACTACTAAAAGTTTTCCAACAAAACCTTTCATTTAAATAACACCTTTCAAGTTTTATGTTTAATATTATTAATTTTAATCGTAGAATTTTCGATTAATAATGTTAATCAAGATACGATTATTAATTCTTTAAATATTAAATATTCATGTTTAGAATTTATAAGAATTCATTTAAATTTTCCTAAAAAATGGATATTTTTTTACTTAAGGATTTTCACTTCACGATCTTCTAGTTTTTCTAACGAAGGAGGAAATTTTGTTAGGTTATTACGTTCAATATTTAAATGTCGAAGTGAAGTAAGAGAATCTATTGATTCTGGTATTTCTGTTATGTAATTAGTTCTTAAAAATAAGTATTTTAAAGATTTTAAATTACCAATTGTTTCTGGAATTTTTGTTAATTTATTGTTTCCTAAGTACAGATACTTTAATTTTTCAAGGTCACCAATCGATGCAGGTATTTCTTTTAAGTCGTTATAGTATAAGTACAGTCTTTTAAGAGATCGTAGAGAACCAATTGAAGCGGGAATTTCTTTGATAGTATTTTTTCCTAAATCTAAGGTTTCTAAAGTAGATAAAGACCCTATAGCGTCTGGAATTGTTTCTAATCGATTAAATCCTATCATTAAGTTCTTTAAGAGCGGTAATTCACCGATAGTTGGTACTAAATTGGTTAATTTATTAGTAGAAATATCAAGCTCCCTTAAAGAAGATAATAATCCAATTGACTCAGGTAAAAGCGATAATTTGTTTTTGCTTAAATCTAAAACTTCAAGAGAAGATAAATTTCCTATGGATTCTGGAAGTTTTGTTAGCTTATTATCGTATAAATCCAATTCTTTTAAAGATTTTAGTTGCCCAATTGAATCGGGAAGTTCTTTTAATTCATTTCGATCAACTTTCAACGATTCTAGAGTAGTTAAATTACTTATAGATTTATGAAGGAATAAAAGATTATTTCTATCAAACTTTAATATTTTAATTGAACTTAAATTGTCCATGTCTGGTAATTTGGTTAATTCATTATTAGAAAGTTCTAATCTTAGAAGAGATTTAAGGTGACCCATTGAATCAGGAAGTTCCGTTAGATAATTAGAAGAAATATTTAAACTTTCTAATAATTTAAGCGAGCCAATTGTTTCAGGAAGTAAAGGTAGCTTATTTGATGCTAATCCTAGATATTTAAGATTTTTTAAATTACCTATTGAATTAGGTATATATGTTAAATTATTTCCTTTTAAGAATAGTGACGACAACGACGATAAATTACCAATGGCATTAGGTAATTTACTTAATTTGTTATTTCTTAAATTTAACCTTATTAAAGAACTTAGAGACCCTATTGACTCTGGAAGAGTGGTTAAATTATTTTTTCCTAAATACAACAATTCTAATGATTTAAGATGCTCAATAGAATCCGGGAGTTCGTCAATTTTATTTTGGCTAAGATCTAAAGATTCTAAATTTTTTAACGACCCTATAGTTTCAGGAATTTCATTTAATGAATTATCACTTATGTCTAATAATATAAGAGAAGATAATGAACTAATCGTCTCTGGTAAAATTGTTAATCTATTCGATTCTAAATGTAATTCTTTTAGTGAAACTAAAGAATAAATCGCTTTTGGTAGTTTGACTAATTTATTTTCGCTTAAATCTAAAGTGTTGAGAGCTGAAATAAAACAAAGTTCCTCTGGTATAACTTTTAACTTATTACCCCTAACTAATAGTTTTTTTAGATAAGTGAGTGTGGTAATTTTTTCGGGTATTATAGTTAATCCACACGAAAACAAGCTTAGGCCTTCCACATGATTATCTTTAATAGTATACCCAAAAGTATAACTCTGTAACTCTAGTACTTCTGGAATGGGTACCCCTATTAATTTTTCTAAATATTCGAGAAATTTCTGTTCTTCTTCTGGAAGAGTCATGTGTTATTTTTGATAGTTATGCAATTCATTGATCAATTATCAAAATACCTAAAAACATAAACATAATCAAAATGCATATATTTATTGTTTAACATTTCGACAAAATCAGCTAAGAATGTGAAAAAATTAAAAAAAAATAGTAAATGAATTCTGTTTAGAAGTCAACATCCTTTCCTTCAAATGCATACTTATAGAGTTTCCCAAATTCCTCGGTATTAGCAGATCTTGGGCCAAGAACGCTTGTAGAATCTTCAAAACAAAGATTTACTAAAACATCAATATGTTTATCGTAATCCTCTTGTGTAGCTCCTAGTTCCTTCAAACTTAAAGAAAATCCAACTTCTTTTTGAAGTTCCTTTACTTTTTTTATTACATTATCCGCTGATTTTTTGATGTCGTCGTCCCAATTTGCCCAACCTAACTGTTTCGCCACTTTTCCAAGTAAATCTTCAGTTTTATCTGCCTCATCTGGGTTGTTTAAACAGTACTGTAATACATAAGGGAGAAATATACCCACTGCTCTACCATGAGGGACATGGAAAACGGAGCCCCATGAATGCCCAAGAGTATGCGCAAGTTGTGCTTGAGAATTACCAAAAGCTAACCCTGCCATTGTAGCTGCTTGATGCAAATAATCTCGTGCTTCCATATTTTTACTATCCTTAGCAACTATTGGTAGATACTTGAAAATCAATTCAATTGCTTTTAAAGCCATTGCGTAGCTAAACTCATTTTTCCAAAGAGATGTAATACCTTCTAATGAATGTGCTAAAGCATCAAAAGCAGTATCTACTGTTAGTCTTGGTGGCATTCCTACTGCAAAAATTGGGTCAACTATAGCGAAGGAGGGCATTATACTTTTATGCAAGAAAAAGTGTTTTTTCCATATTCCATCAATAAGCCTAG
Organism: Promethearchaeota archaeon; assembly: GCA_030612905.1. Classification (GTDB taxonomy): domain Archaea; phylum Asgardarchaeota; class Lokiarchaeia; order Sigyniarchaeales; family SOKP01; genus SOKP01. The sequence goes on along the minus strand of JAUWNA010000247.1, from coordinate 136 downwards.
AGATAACACTTGCATTAGTAACTTCCGCTCCAGTTCCAGATGTAGTAGTGATAGCAACAAATTTTGACTTATTTCTCAGTTTATACAGTTCTCCGTTAAAGGGATGGATATCATCAAGAATAAGTTCAGGGAATTC
>JAUWNA010000049.1 GCA_030612905.1 Promethearchaeota archaeon | reverse complement strand
TGGAAGAATGCGAATTGACCCCAATTGCGAAGGTTTGGCAACAAGATCAACTTGCTTCGTCGACCGAAAAAGTGGGATTTGTTTTTCCTCTGTATTACGCGGGATTACCTAAAATAGTCTATGATTTCCTAAGCAAAATAGAACTCGCTAAGTCCAATTATTTCTTTGCTGTTATAACTTATGCTGGAGATATTAACACCACACCCTTACAGCAAATAGAGACAATTTTAAATACGAAATCGAAAACATTAAGTGCCGGATTTTATATTCTTATGCCTAACAACTATATAATAGGTTATGATATTCACTCAGAAGCACGCCAGAAAGATTACTTTGAAGAAGCAATTAAAAGCATTGAAACTATCTATAAAACCATTGAAAGAAATGAAGATAATCTGGGGAAATCCTTTTTTGAGAAACGTAGAATTAAGAGCGAAAATTTCAATAAAGACTTTCGAGATAAAGTTTATGAATATGACAAATCATTCTACGCCGAAAATACTTGTACTAATTGTGGTATATGTGAAAGTGTGTGTCCTGTTAATAATATCGTTCTTACAGAAGGTTTACCACAATGGCAACATAAATGTCAGCAATGTTTAGCATGTATAAATTTTTGTCCTGAGAAAGCAATTCAATTTGGCACTAAATCTTTAGAAACAGGAAGATACCACCATCCTGAAATTACAGTTCAAGAAATAATGAATCAGAAAAACTAAAAAAAAAAAAAATTGGCAAGAATTTTCTTATCAAAAAGAATTAAATTTTATTCAGATCTAATCAATTGGATGGATTGAGGCTAAGTCATTTAAAATTGCATTACAGTCAACTTGGAATTCATCTCTAAGATATTCGCAGACAACCCAAGCTTGTTTAAAGGTCCCATTTCCCCAAGGTATCTCGTCTTCATCAGTTTTTAAAGCCGTTAATTTTGGTTTGATGTCGTGAAGCATTTTATTATATGCTTCCTCGAAAAGTTCTTGCGATATTAATTCTTGTAATGAAGTTAATTTATTAATCATTGTATTTTTTCTATTTTGGGCTGGTTTTCTCCAACATTCTTCAGGTGATTCAATAATGAATTCAATTAGGTCTTCTATTTTAGAAATTACACCACCTACCACATCTGTTGGTTGGGTTTCAACAACCATATCGATATTCACATCTTCAACCATGTTATCTTCAAGTACATTATTGGAAACATAATTTCCATTAGCTGAACAAGAAGTCACTATTAATACGGCTAAAAGCATTGTAAGAAAATAAATTAACTTCCCATTGATTAAGATATTTTTTTTCATTTCAAAATCTCCAATATCATAACTGGATTATGTAAAGGTAGTGTTGATCGAATATTTAATAATTTTGCTCATTTTCCTTTTTTGTTATTAAGAGCCTCACAAATTATCTATTAAAGATTTTGGTAGTACAAGCAATTTTCAGATATGGGGCAAAGCTCGCATTTAGGGTTTTTTTTCGAGCAGATTTTGTTTCCAAAATCAAGAATCGCCCAATATATATGTTTACAACCCGTCTTAGGCAATAACCTATCTAAATTCGCGTGAAGAACATCAATTTTTACTTTTGAGTTTGAAGATACGAACGCTCTCGAAACAAACCTTTTGATATTTACATCTATTAAAAAGGTTCGTTTGTCCAATCCAAAACATAAAAATGCGTTGCTTACATAATCGGCAATTCCGTTGATTTTTTTAAGTATTTCAGGATCGAGAGGGATTTCTCCGTTATATTCCGTTATTACCATCTCACTTAAGTCTTTCAAAATTTTAGCGCGTTTGTTGGATAGCCCTAAAATTTCAATATCTGATTGTAGTTGATTAATATCAGCCTTGAAAATATCAGCAAAGCCTTTATATTTAGTAAAAAAATCGTTATACATATTAGAAACGTTTATAGCGATAGTTTTCTGTAGTAAAATTTCGGTAACCAATATTTCATATAAGTTTTTTGATTTTCTCCAAGGGTAATCGCGTTTGTTTTCTTTATACCAATCTAATATTTTCTTTCTAATTGAGATATAGTTATCTTCTTTATCCATTTCTTATCTGTTTAAATATTAAATAGATTTTATTCTTATCGTAGATTTTCTCATTTAAAACTAATTCTTCTAATATTAAAATGTTGGAGAAAAATAATATCATTATAGATTTGTTCAGTGGAGCTGGAGGTTTATCGCTAGGTTTTGAAATGGCAAATTTTAAGGTTGATTTAGCGATAGAATTAGAAGAGAATTATTATAGAGCATATAAAGGAAATCATCCTGAAACTTTATCTCTAAATAAAGATATAACCGATTTAGATTGCAAAGATATTTCTAATAAATACCTTAAAAACAAAGAAATAGAGGGAATAATTGGTGGACCTCCATGTATCGGATTTTCTACGGTTGGAAATCGGAGACCAGACGACCCTCGTAATATGCTGATCTTTTATTTTATCCAATGGATTGAACACTTTAAACCGAAATTTTTCGTCATGGAAAATGTTCCTGGAATTCTCTCTATGGGGAATGGTAAAGTGGTAGAAAAAGTTTTTAATTTGTACAAAGAAATAGGTTATGCTTGTAAGATGGAAACATTATTAGCAGCCGGTTACGGAGTCCCACAATTACGGCAGAGGGTATTTTTTATAGGAACTCAAGGTAATTCGGTGTCTTCGTTAAAAATTCAAAAAACTAACGAAAACAACAGTGAAGAGAAATCAGATTTAGGGAATAATGCGTTGCCTTCTTATTTGACCGTTCAAGACGCAATTTCCGATATTCTTAGTATAGAACCTTTTACAAAAAAGCGCACGGATGATATGATTAAAAAATATTCTCACCAACCTAAAACGCAATATCAAAAATATCTAAGAAAAAGTTCAACTGGATTATACGATCATTTTGCCCCAAATCACAGCGAATTAGTAATGAAAAGGATTTCTCACATTAATCAAGGTATGAACCATAGTTCTTTGCCGAAGGAATACCAACTTAAAGGAGGATACCCCAATATATACGGTAGGCTTCATTTAAATAAACCCGCAGATACTATTACGGGAAATTGTGGTTGTGTAAGCGCGCCAGGTAGGTTTATCCATCCTACGCAAAACAGAGCGATTTCCATTAGAGAAGCCGCGCGATTGCAATCTTTCCCGGACAATTATAGGTTTTGTGGAAGTATGAGAGATAAGTACAAGCAAGTTGGAAACGCAGTCCCCCCATTAATGGCTTACGCCGTCGCGAAATCAATCAACCGATTATTAAAAATTTAAAGGAAGTAGGTTAAAAGTTATTTTGGTTATATTATTAGTTATTCATTTATTAGATGCTTTATACATCTCTAATGCTAATTTAGCAAACGCTTCGTCAATTTTAGTGCCAAGTTTCGCGCTTGTTTCATAATATTCGTGAGCAGTCAATACTTGTTTGAGGTTATTGACATCTTCCAAGTTATTAATCCTAGATTCATGATTTAGCAAATCGAGCTTGTTCCCTACTAGTATATTTGGTTGCACGCCTATTTTACTCTCAACTTCTTCTTTCCAAGTTAATAAATTATTGAATGTTTCTCTACGAGTCAAATCGAATGTATACACAATTCCTTTCGCACCTTTATAAAAAGCGTACCTAACCCATCTAAAATAGGCTTGCCCCGCTAAATCCCATATCTGGAGGGTCATTAAGTGTTTTGTTTCGGGGATTTTAATATATTTCACAAAAAAGTTAGAACCAATTGTCCTTTGGGCATTAGGAACAAATCGTCTCTTTAGATATTGATTTAACATAGTAGTTTTACCTACTTCAGAATCGCCTACAATGCACACCTTATAAAAGAACTTGTTGTACCCAACCATTTTGACTTGCTTAACTATATAACTAAACTATATAAACTATATGCCTAATTTTAATTGTTATATAAAGTTTATAATTTTATATTTAAGCATAAATTCATTTTAATAGTAAGCTATTATTTTAAAAAAATAAAGTAATTAAAAAACAAACTTCGCCTTATTAACATGAGCAAGGATTTAAAAGATTTAATAGATATGGCTGAGGAAGACGATAAAACTCGAGCTCAGTTGGAAGAGAATGTTGAAACTCTAAAGCGCGAGATCGTTAAGTTAAATAAAAAGTTAAAAGAGAAAATTTCTTTAGCCAAAATTGATTCTGTGAAAACTGTTGAAGAATTTGATGAATCTGAAGAAATAAATATTTTGAAAGATTTAATTGCTTCACAGAAGCAAGAGCTAGCAGGAAGGATTCGTGAGAAAGAGGTTCTACACCAGAAAATGGATGAAGTAAATCTCGAATTAGAAAATGTCAGAGATACTTTTACTGATTCTGTTAAAGACCAAGTTTTAATAAAAACTCAAAATTCGCTTAATAATCTGATTGAAGATTATGGTAGGTTAGAGGCGATTATTAACTCGTTAAACGAAAAAATCTCTGAATTAGAGAAAGAAAATAAACTACTGACTGAAAGCTCAACGGATTTAAAAGTCGAAAGTTCTAATGTGGAACAATTGGAAAAGGAAATATACGGGTTAAAAAGACAACTAAACGATTTTGAAAGAAGTAAAAAATTACTCGAAGATAACATTCATACTTTAAAAAGCAAGCAAAGTTCTGCTATTGAATTAGAGAAAGCTTTAGAGAGCTTAGAGAACAGAAATATAGAATTAAAAGAAGAAAAACAACAATTAAAAGAAGAAATAAAAGCCGCAAAGATTGAACTATTTAAATTTTCCAAAAAAGAAGAGAAAGTATCCGATTTAAAGGATAAAATCGAAGAGCTAAAAAAAGAAAATATCAATCTTAAAGAAAAAGATACGCTTTTGTTAGCTAAAACTATAACTGCAATAAACGTGCCAAAAAAAGAAGATCGACCAGTTTTAAAAGATACGCCACCAAAAACAGAAAAAGTCTCAGTAGTTGACTCAGATATAATGCAAGAGAAGGTAAAAGAACAAACAAAAGTTTTACCGCAAAAGTCAGAAATAAAAAGCGATTTAATTACTAATGACAATGATACGAACTTAGAGCAAACTTCAGAAACTGAAGATTTAGGGATTAAGGATGAGATACCAATAGAAGCGTCTGAGGAAATAGTTACTCGCAAAAAAAAGTGTCCAAATTGTGGAAATACTAATAAAGCGCAAATCCGTGAAGTTGACGATAAAACCAGATTAATATACACTTATCCAAAGATTTACGCTAAAATGTATAAATGTGGTCAATGCGGAGCGGAATGGCGATAATTAAAAGCGATTTTTTTGGAGTAAAAATTAGGAATTTAGATATATGGCTATACTAATCATTAAGACGTAAATTGTAGAGAAAAATTCTTGATTTCGTCTCGATGAAGCTCATTTTTAATATCTTTTCTAATTATCGCAAGCGTTGATACTGGTGTCTTCTCGCATAATTTTGTCATGCTTTCAAAAGTTTCAGGTCCACCTTTCCCACCCATTGTACAAAAAAATGCTACACTTTTAAATCGGTTTTTATTTTCAGTAATATATGTTCTTATTGCAGGAGTCATTCTTTTGTTCCAAATAGGAGTTCCAAGAATAACTACATCGTATAATTTAGGATCTTTCTGGATTTTTTTAATAATTGTCAATTTTTCCCTTGTAGCAGCAAAGCCTGATTTTATAAAGCCAAAAAAACGTCCTTTTCGCTTTTTAGTATCAATAATTTCTTCGTATTCACAGTTCATTTCTGTCGAAATCAATTCAGCAATTTTTTTAGTAATACCCGTTCTTGAATAAAATACCAATAAACATTTCATAATAAATGATTTATTTCTCTAAAAGTTTAAAAAATTATTGGTAATAATTAACAAGGTCAATTATTTTCGTATGAAAAATTCTTAACATTAGTTCTCTTTTTATTTCGGATGCAACTTAATTATCGTAATCATATTCAACATTTTTGAGAAATCGGTAGTTTCTGGCTCGTCAATTTTCGGATTCCAACCGAAAAGTGCTTTTGCTGCCCTTCCGTGATTTACCACATACCATTTCATAACATTGAGCTTTTGACTCTCATCATTTACATATTCTAATTGCGGTTGGAAACGGTGGAAGCCGTGTCTTACCGATGTAGCGTCTGGATAAATGCGCATATTTTTCATCCACCCAGCGTCTTCTCCTCTACTAGAGAAGATCGTTATAACTCCTTCTATCCAATGGTATTCTAATGGAGTCCTCCTTTTTTTCCCAGTAATTCTTCCCTTTGTTGTTAGAACGAGAAATATCCTTCCAAAACCTAAAAGGGGGAAAATTCTTAGTCGGTATAAAGGAAGGACTAAAAATTTATTTGCTATTCTCCACTTTCTAAGCGTTTTTTTCCTAATATCCTCATCTTTGTGATTTAAATTATAAAGCGGAGAACCTGGTCTCGGTAAAAGTTCTTCTTCGTTTGATTTAATGCTTCTTCAACTTAATTTTTTATTTTTTATTCTTGCTAATATGTCTTTAAAACGATTTAAAGTTATAGTTAAGCATGATATAAAAGGTTTTAAATGAAGCAATTTTTAACAACTAGCAATGATTTTACTTTCAATTGTATTTTTGATAATTGGCTTTATTGGACTAATCATTGGATCGAAGTTCATAATAATCGGACTAGAAAATATTGCCGATCGCTTACATATTAGCCATATAATGGTGGGTCTCACGATTTTAGCGATTGGGACAAGTTTGCCAGAAATTGCAATAAGTGTAATGGGCGGTCTTGATAAGCTTTTAGGAATAGATCCTAATATGGATGGAATAGTCATTGGAAATATAGTAGGGTCTTTTTTAACTCAAATCACTTTAATTATTGGACTTTTAGCGGTGACCCAGCCGCTCATGGTAAGTAAGTGGGAATTGAGAAGAGAGGGTCCAATGCTTTTTATCTCTGTATTGATTTTTCTTATTTTTTCCCTTGATGGAGTTATTACTCAATTTGAAGCGCTATTAATGATAATTTCATATTTCGTATACTTCGTATTAATGATCTGGAGTGAAAAGCGTTTGGCAAGAGCTAAACCGGAAGCTCGCTTTGCTGATAAAGAACGCCTAGATCCTATGAGCTTTGACCCCATTGAGAGCCCTCACGTACCATCGTCCCTTTTTAAAGATATCATTTTTACTTTAATTGGTCTTCTAATTTTATTAGTCACAGCAGAATTCACATTACTCTCTGCTCACGATTTAGCGAGGGAGTTTAACATTCCCGAAAACGTCATAGGAATATTAATAGTTGGCTTTGGTACAAGTTTGCCAGAATTAGTAGCTGATTTAACGGCCATAAGGAGAGGGTCTTATGGAATCGCTATAGGAGATATATTAGGCTCCAATATATGTGATATCTTATTAGCCACAGGTTCAGGAGCAATAATTATTAATTTTAACGTTCCGATGGTAATTCTGATTTTCGACCTTCCAGTTCTCTTTTTAGCTTTAACAATTACTTTATATCTACTATGGACCGAGAAAACTTTGAAAAAATGGGAAGGAGCGTTTTTAATTGGTTTTTATGGCATTTATGTAATCGTGAAATTATTATTCTTTCAAATTTAAAGGGCAATTGTTAGCAACTATAGCATTTAATATTTTAAATTCAAACAAATTATTGATTTACTTAAAATACACAAGAATTATATTATTGTTTATCTAAATGATATTTTTTAAAATCTTAAATCTAAAGTAATATTATAATTGGAACCATCCTTATAATCATTCAATTTAAATACAGATAGATATCTATTATTCATATTATCAAAATTTTATAGGGTGCAATATTAAAATGTCATTATTTGAATTACTTCCCGCTTTTATTGGTTATATCATGTGTGGATTAGCAATTATTCACGCATTACTTGATGCGCGCGAAAACCGTGTACAACGATTTTTAATGATAATAACTTTATTCGCTTTTGGATTCTTGTTGGAATATATGGGGGTTATGTCTGGGAATTATGTATATGCCCCAGAGGCCGTCATGATTTTGGGGCACATTCCCTTATCAGTTACTTTTGCGTGGGTAGGGATCATCTATAGTGCTATGCTAATTGGCGAACGTTTAAAGCTTTCTTTATGGCAACGAATACTTACCACTACTTTAATAGCTCTTAGTTTAGATTGGGGTATGGACCCAATTGCTGTTGAATTTGGAATGTGGACTTGGTCGCATCCAGGTTATTATTTTGGCGTTCCGGCGTTTAACTTTATTGGCTGGTTTTTCATTCCTATCGCATATTTAATACCATATGGATTGAGCCGGAATAAAGAGAGTAAGAAATTTCAATTATTAACCATTAGCGAAATAGATGAAAACGACTCATTAGGGCGAAAATTATATACGTGCTTGGTGGTAGTCCCTATAGGAATGGGGGTCCTATTCGTTGTAGGAACGATTTGTAGAATAGAAGTTATATACTACTTGAATTGGATAATTCTATTGATTTGGATGCTTTTTACCGTCGTATTTGCTGCAGGAACGATCGTATGGAAGCGTGAAAACTTAAAACATACTCAATGGTTCGACCTAATCCCTCCAGGGATTCTATTATTTATCGCTTATTTCTACGTGATTTTTAGTCTCACTTTCGGCCTTTTCCATTTGAGTTTACTTATGCTTTTTACGACGATTCCCTTATTGCTTGCATTTATTTTCACGCTGCTAAAGAAACGGGATTAACTGATAAATGTAGTTTTTTAAAATTTAATTAAATCCAATTTTTTTTTTTTAGTTTTTATTACTATTATTATCATCTGATTTATGAGAAAAGCTGGAAGTGAGAATTATAACTGAAAATAAAAAGCTTTCAAGAAAAAAAAAAAGAGTTTTTGCTTTGATTTATAGTGGAATATACGTTATGATTATGCTGCCAATTATTGGAATTGTTGTTTCAATGGCTTTAGATAATCTCTTAAATTTGCCGAAAATAATACCCACACCTTATAATTTCGTTGTAGCGCCCATAATTTTGATTATTGGGTTCTTTTGGCCAATATGGGCTAATATTGAAATATATAAGAGAGGGAACGGAAGCCCTGTTCCATTTGAAGCCACACACACGCTCAATGTAGTTAGTAGTGGTCCCTATAAGTATACAAGAAATCCCATGATTTTTGGATATGTGTTGATCTTGATTGGTTTAGGCTTTTTAATAAATTCGTTCTTTATGACGGTAGGATTTGCCTTAATCATATTAATAGTTCTGATTGTAGTAATTAAGGTTTGGGAAGAAAAAAATTTAGAGAAGCGTTTTGGCAGCCAATATTTTGAATACAAGAAGAATGTTTCCTTTATTATCCCCTTTTTGAAAAAAAGAAAATAACTAAAAATTCTAGCTTTAATTTTCTTAATAACAAAAAATGTTTAATGTAATTAGGTTAAAATTAATTAAAAAATCTACGTTAATGAA
>JAUWNA010000389.1 GCA_030612905.1 Promethearchaeota archaeon | reverse complement strand
GCTTGATATAGAGACAACTACTTGGATTCCTAAAGCTTATGAAGGTTATGTTAACATTTTAGGCGTATCTATTCTTGATTTACGCGATCGTGTCCCTGCCGATGCCGAGCTTCTTGTTTATCAATCGTTTAACATGCTAAGAAAAAAAGAGAAATCCTTTTACTTAGTAAATTTAGCCCAAAAATACATTAACGACGCAGATACGATTATTGTTTTTAATAAACATTTTGATATTAAGATTTTACAAACAATAATTAACAATTTCAAACTAGATTACAAATTTCCGAAGGAAATTGTTGACATGATGGGCTCTTTTAGAAGCCTTGCAAAATTAGAGAGCCATTTAAATCGCAAAGTGAACTTTCAGAGAATTCACTCCGAAAAAGGAAAATATGAAGCGTATTACAAGTCGTTTAAAGGAAAGGGTAAGAATGGTATTGGGAAAAAGATTGACCCAATTGGTGTTTATAATTTAATGGATACTTTAACCCCTTTATATGCGTACCTTCTCATGAACGATTTTCCTGAATGACTGAGATCATCAAGCGGCTATTATCTATAAAAATTACAATTCCCCTTTTAGACTAAATTCAATGCTACCTATATTTCTATATGCTTTTATCTTTTTCCTAATTTTATCAATTAAACACACTGGAAACTAATAATAATTTGCACCATCTTACCCAATTTTTTGAAGTCAATTGCCTATTGAATCTTTTTAAAAAATAACTCTGAATTAATAATTTTTAAGCGAGGTTCTACTTCTTGAAGATGTTTAAAATGAGAATCATCCGAAACTAATATTAGGTTTTTATCAACAGTAATAGTACCAATCAAAATGTCAACCGTGGGTATAGGAGTGCCTTTTTCTCTCAACAATAATGCATTTTTAAATCCTTGCTCATAATGTGTGGACGAAGGGTATATTACTGAAATTTCTTTATATTTTAAAGCTATGGGAAACTCAATAAGTGACAGAATAGTAGTAAATATATTACCTTTTTTAAATGGTCTTATTTTCGATTTATTACATTGTATTAATACATTAGTATCCAATAACCACATTAATTATCTGAACTCCTCTCTAAATCTCGTAAACGATTCAATCTCTCTTGTTCCATTTTTTTTGCTTCTTTATAAAACAAAATTTCTTCTTGTTCTTCTAATTCATCAATTTTCTGTAGCAATTCTGGATCTAAACGTTCTCTGAAATCTTTAATTGATATAACATCAACTTCTTCCACATTTTTGAGGTAATTTATAATGGATTGGCGCAAGATTTCAGTCCATTTAATTTCAGGATGCTCTTTCATTTTTTTATGAATAGCATCATCAACACTAAAAGTAATATTGGTCATAAGGTATTTAAGTATAATCCCTTATTTAAGTTTATTCCTTTATATTATTTTTTAAGCCTTAGAAAGTAAGAGGAAGGACATTGTCGCTAATCTTGTTAAGTTATTGAAAAATTATAATAGAGGAATCAATAATTATGGATAAAACGTAACTTAGTAGCGACCCGTGAAATAGAAATAATGCCCTTAATCCCGATTTAGATATTACTTGTATTGGATAGAAAAAAAAAAAGAAAGTTAAATTTTTATTTAGATAGTTTTAATAAACTGAATCAATTCTAAACCAAATAGTGTAGCGACAATCTCCCATATCATATCGATAACCGGACCAGTACCAACCATGATTAACATAACCGTGCCATGAAGATGGACTCCACCACCATTGAAATACAGGATAATCGTCATCGCCGGAGGTAGAATCGTATTCCGATGCTTGAACCCTAACTTTGCAGTACGAGTTGTAGGAAAGTAGAGCAAAATGTTGGTTGTTCCAATCTAACGCTTCGCGTTTATCTGCTCTAGTATAATCGTCACCAGCGTCATCAATCTTGTCTAAGTGATTGTCGTTTAAATCGCCACCTGCTGCACAACTTGGGAAATAGGCCTCGCCGATCCAAAGCTTTAGGTACATTTCACCATCGCCCATAAACCAGCCTTCGTGTTCATCGTCGTAATAGACTTCGTCTACATATACAGTTAGTTTGTAAAGGTCGCCAGAGGCGTCAACGGCATAAGCGCCACCTGGGACGCCATTACCGTTCGGATCAGAATTCATCTCCAATGCGATAACTTGAGCGTACTGGGACCAATAGAGATCTTCAGGAGAGACTCCAATATTGAAAGGAGAGAAATCACCATCAAGATTGATGCCTAAAACAGATGTATACGCCGCCCAACATAATTCTGAACAATAATATCCATCTGGGGCGATCTCTGGATCTGCTGTGTCAATACCAACTTGTTTACCAAGCCAGTTCCAATCGTAGCCTTCGTCAAGACCAATTTTATCGCAGGCAAAATCTACTATGGCTTGCCTTTCATAAGATGACATTAAGGCGCCACCGGGTTTTAAAATTCTCATCGCAACAACACTTCCCGCGTGATCGTTAACCGCTGTCGTATATTTGGATGTTCGCAACCCAGAATCAGTGCTATCTTTCGTGGAGTGTACTACCCAAGCCTGGCCTTGTGGAACCCATGTGCCCTCTTCTGTAGCCCAAATCTCGTGATATCCCGCAATTCCGCCGAAAATAACTGAATGCGACCATTTTCCCGGAATAAGAAAATCAAAAAATGTATCGTCGGTACCTAAAAGAATGATATCTCCTGGCAAAAGATTATTAGAACTCATGTCGTTAGATCCTTCACCGCTAAAAGCTGTGTTTAGTCCAAATGCGAGAGCTTCATCTTCTACGCTCGGAGCAATAATAGATGACGCCCCAAATACCGACAATGAACTAAAAAGCATCAAACAAGTAAAAAAGGTTAGAATTGATACTAAATATACTTTATTTTTTTTAGATTTCGTTTTTTTCATAATACCACATTCTTTTAAGATGTGATTAAATATCTTATGGGATAAATAAGTATAAAAGTGTTATTCATAGTTAGCAAAATTCTACACAAATCTGGACATTTTGAATTTTGTTTTTTTTTAAGTAATCGTACCATTCATAGCGATTTTTAAGAATTTGTAGTATGAATGAAATCAGAAATTTTTTGCTCTGATTTAATTTTTATAAACAATATTAAATATAA
>JAUWNA010000200.1 GCA_030612905.1 Promethearchaeota archaeon | reverse complement strand
AAATGCAAATATTTGGATCATTCAATTTCAGTATAGTATTTAAAATAAACTATATATTTAAATCTTAATCTAATTTAATTTCTGACATGAAAATTTAGTCCATATTATTATCTTATAAGTTTAAAAATTAATAATTATATTACTTCAAAGTTAAATATATAATTACAAATTAATTCAAATTGTTTGCAAAATGTCGTCCGATATCTCAAATGTCTTAAATGTCTTCTCAAAATTTCTAGACCCAAAAGTAGTCAAAATTAGTAAACTCAAAACCATTGAAGAAATAAAAAAATTACCAATATACTCTTATAAATTTCTTACAAAAAGCGAAGCTAAAGTTTTAAAAGATATTTTGGATATATCTAATATCGAAGAAGCTTCCAAATTAGACAAGGAAAATCCTTTTGAAAGTCTAAATAATATTGGTTCAACTAAAGACCCTATTAAAGCCGCAGAAATCCAAGATGAATTAAATGAAAAAATCGTGGTACTTAAAGAGAAATACCCCAAACTTGAAGATAGCTTAAAAAAAGCAATTGTTATTAGTTCTATAATTACCAAAGTCGTGGATGAAGGAGATAGTTTCGGAAAAACAGCGCAGAAAGTAATAATAATTGGATTAGACAATGCGGGAAAGACGGCAATTTTGAACAAGTTTGGAGGGCGGTTAGGTATAAACGATTTAGCTAACTTAAAACCAACTAAAGGTGTAGATCGTCGTTTTGTTAAAACCGAAAATTCTGATTTAGATCTTTTTATTTGGGATATGGGAGGTCAGGCAAAATACAGGTCTAAGTATTTTGACAATCCAGAAAAATATTTTTTACAATTAGATTTATTGATTTATGTCATTGATGTGCAAGACTCGGATCGATTTGTGGAATCTTTTGAATATTTTGAACAAATTCTTAAAATTTTAAACCTCATAGAAGAAGAACCTTTTATTTTAATATACATACACAAATGCGACCCGGATTTAAAACACGACCCCGAGACATTACTTAAAATCGAACTATTAAAAGAAAACATTAATCAGTTATTAACTCAGTACGGATTCGATTATGAAGCTTATTTGACTTCCATCTTTTCATTAATATCTACCGAACCTGAGTTTTCTAAATACATCAAAGAAGTAATGAAATCGACAGACTCGTTAACAAACCCAACTTTAAAGAAGGTTGAAGGTCTAGGAAAAACTTTAGAAGAAACTATGAACGCGGTTATACGCTTATCTGAAAGCCTTTCTAAACAATTATCTGAATTAGATAACAGATTACGCGCAATTGAAAGCGGAGCGTTTCAAATGGCTCAAAGCGGAATTCCAATTGGAATTGCCAACCCTAATGTGGCGTCAGAAAACCCAGCAGATTCCAGATCAACCGTTTTAAATGAATTGAAACAATTATTTGAAAAAAAACGTAAATTAAACCTTTAGATCTTTCATTAGAATTAAACTTTTGTAACTTACTTTTAATCAACAAAGAGAGATTCTATTTATTTAATACTTTCAAAGATTTCTTTAATTCTTTTGTTAATAGCAACAAGAATAACTAATGTAACTATCCCAATAACTAAAATTAAATACCATATGTTTTCAAATAACAAGGGATTAAGTACGTGATAATGAATAGTACCTCCATAAAATTGCTCAAAAAAAGTAATTATACTCAACAAGATAGGTGCTACAATGAATACAGCTAAAAAACCCCCAATAACCCCTATAAAAAAACCGAAAATTACATCGCTAGGGTAATGTACTCCTAATTGAATCCTGGAAAAAGAAACACTCACAGCAAATATAAAGACAATAATGGTTATCGCTATTGAGTTTAACAGATAAGCAAATAACAATCCTTGAGAAATAACGTTATAAGCGTGCCAAGAAGGAAAACTCCTCGAAGTTGGTTTTCGCTCTAGAACATTTATATCTTTTAATGTTTCAAAAGGTCTTTCTCTATCAAAACTCTTTTTTAATGGAGCAATTATGATTACACCAAGTAAAAATATTGTAGAAATATTTGAAAACAAAAATGGAGCGTACCAGATGAATAAGTAAAATACCATTAGAAGGATCCATAAAGTCTCTCTTCCCAAAAATGATACAATTTTTAAAAAATTAGTAAAAAAGTTGCCTCCAATGCCGTTACATTTTAAAATAATTTTCTGATCCCAGTTATTGAGCTTGTTAAAGATCTTTTTTGATTCCATAATTATTGTGCTTTTTATTTGTTTGACCCTAAAAATTGGTACGCTTTCTTTACCTTAGGGATTTGTTCTTGAAAGTACTTAACTGAATGCGAGTCTGAGCCCACAAAAAATTTTGCTCGTTCGGATTTCAATTGGCGTACAATTTCTTTAGAAGGAAAAGGTCGTTTAATAGGAAATTTTAAACCTGACAGATTGTATTCAATGTGAATTTTATTCTTTATACACAAACGACCAAGATCTAATATCCGGTCTTCCGAAGTGTTGCAATCGTCCAAAATTTTTATGTCGTTATCGTTGATATAGCGGTAGATCGTATCGATATGGCACACATTTTTAAATATTTTAGATTTTATCATCATCTCGCTAATTTCAAAGTAGTCGTCTATAACTTGCTTCATTGGAATCTTTTCTAACAATTGTAATAATTTTTCTCTTGATGTTATTGGATAGCGATAAATCCACTCGTGGATTGTTCCACCAATGAAATCCAACTCTTTACCGTAATCGTCCATAAATTCCATTAATTCTATTTCCCGATCTCGGTAATATTCTACTTCGAGGCCGCCTAGCACGAAATTATAATTTTCTTTTAACTCGTCTATCTCTTCGAGGTAATCGTCTATTTTGTTATCGTAAAACGGGTTGGTTTTGTCTTGTTCTATGTAATATAGCTCATAATGTTCAAGAAAACAGATGTTAATTTCATTTGTTTCAGCAATCTTAATATAATCTTCAAATACAGGCCCATTTTTCGAGATATCTGCGCTCCAGTTAGTATGGATGTGATAATCAGTATGTTTATACTTCATAAGATTGTATTATTTATAATTAAGAAAGTTAGATAAAAATTTTGATTATTTAATCCATCGAATTCTCCTTGTCAAAATATACTTCGTAAAACAATTCTTTTTCACCCACTTCAGGCGGATTAATTTTAGTATAACCCCCTTTTCTGATAATTTGGACTGTGCTTTTATTTTGAATGTGGATGCTACCATAAAATCCTTTTATCCCTTTTTCTTTTGCGATGATAATTAAGTGGTGATAGAGAAAGGAACCTACGCCTTTTCCTCTATAATCCTCTCTTACTACAAAACTGTATTCGGCTAAATTCATAACTGGATTTAAATAATAAGTAGCGTTTCCTATCATCGTTTCGTTTCCAATCTCTCCCACATACGCTCCTATAGAAAAAACATTATTATAATCTATATTTACTTCACTTTGCGTTTTAGAGTGAGTAAATTCCTTCCTAACTTCAAAAAAGCGTAAATACCTATCTCTCTCGTTTAAGGAATAATAAAGTTCTTTTAATAAAGGCTCGTCAGTGGTTCTAACTGGTCTAACTACGATTTTTTCGTTATTTCTTGCGGTGTATAAAGTTTCGTACTTATAAGGATAAATACATATATTCCCTTGCTCGTCACAAGGTAGAATTTGATCCGAATAAATGTAATTTAACTTTTTCGCGTGTTCTAACAACTGTTCTCTAAATTTAGGGTGAGCTACGCAAATTAGTTCAATAACTCGTTCTCTAATTGTCTTACCGTGCACATAAGCAACGCCCCATTCGGTAACTATGTAATGGACATCTGCTCGAGATAAAATTACTCCGGCACCTTCATCTAAATGAGGTACAATATTTGAAATGGTCTCATTTTTTCTTGTCGACGAAAGCACAACAATCGGTTTTCCACCTTTAGAAAAAGCAGCCCCCCTCATAAAATCAACTGTATCCCCAATCCCAGAATAAAAGTTATACCCTTTAGTAGAAGTGTTAACTTGGCCCGTTAAATCAATTTGCAACGCCTGGTTTATAGAAACCATTTTTTTATTCATTCCAATGTATTTTGGGTTACATACATAGTCGCTAGGATAAAACTCAATATACGGGTTATTATTTACGAAGTCGTACAATTTTTTAGTACCTAACGCGAAACTTGTTATAATCTTTTCAGGGTGAAAATTCTTCTTTCTACAAGTTAGAACTGTGTTTTCTATCAAAGGAATTATATTATCAGTAATATAGTGACTATGCATGCCTAAGTCTTTTTTATTCATTAAATATTTTAAGCAAGCGTTTGGTAAATAACCGTTACCAATATGAATTGTTGATTTGTTTTCAATTAAATTTGCCACGTTCTTTCCAATTTTTCCCGAAACGTTAATCTTTTCTTTAAATTGGAACTCTAACAGTGGCACATCATTGTAAACGAAATAGTCGATGTCTTTCATGTGAATAAAGCTATTACCCAAGGTTCGGGGCATCTGAGGGTTAATTTCTGCTATTGTCAAATAAGCGGCTTGGGCTATGGGTTTTGCAACATCAATGTTAATCCCAAACGAACAAAAACCGTAACGATCTGGTGGTGTGACTTGAATAAGAGCAACATCGCAATTTTTACGCCCTGAAAGAAATAAAGAAGGAATTTCGCTGGCTAATATTGGCGTATAGTCAGCTTGCCCTTTATTTATCTCCTCTCGTAGGGTTTTACCTATAAAAAAAGCGTTATGTCTAAAAAGATCTTCCCTTTTATCTTTAAAATATTTTTCAGGACCAATCGTAAGAAAATGTATGATCTCCGTATCAATTAAGCTTTCAGAAGACTTGATTAACTCAGCAGTAAGCGATTGAGGCTCCGAGCACGCAGAATCGATGAACACTCGGTTTCCGGGTAT
>JAUWNA010000324.1 GCA_030612905.1 Promethearchaeota archaeon | reverse complement strand
ACAAATCTGGACATTTTGAATTTTGTTTTTTTTTAAGTAATCGTACCATTCATAGCGATTTTTAAGAATTTGTAGTATGAATGAAATCAGAAATTTTTTGCTCTGATTTAATTTTTATAAACAATATTAAATATAATTATTACTAATAAGAAGATACAAGTTGGTTTCTTTAGTAAACTGAACGAATTAAAAGAAGAAAAGAACGCAATAAGGTGGTCTACAGAAAAGGGACGATAGAACTAAGAGAGCACACAAGTTGGTATTGGGGCAATTTTTTTCGAGGGTTTCCCTCGCTAGGAGAAAAAGATTCTCGTTTCGGGAAAATAAACGAAGATATTATATGGATACAATTTGACCGTTCCTATATGGGGCGTGTTCAAGACCTTCAGTTACAGGTCAATAGAGAGGACGTACAAGTACGTCCAGATTTTAAGTAACTGTTGATATCGCACTCTAAATACTTAACAAATTTGTAAGTAAAAAATTTAAAATCCTTAATTATATGTGAAAATTTTTAAAAAATAATTTTTTAGCAGAAATTCTGCTGATAAATAAGAGAATTCCCCTTGAAATTCCAACGATTTTCAGCTTAAGTGTTCTTGGATAAATTTCCATATTATTCTATTGGTTTCTTCAGCGGCTTCAATGTTAAATGCGTGCCCTGCTCCGGGAATAATCTCCAATATAGAATTCGGAATCTCCTCATGCATAGATTGTATCATTCCCGGCATTGACATTTTATCTTTTGATCCAGTAAGGATTAGCGTAGGTTGAATGATATCTTTTATTGAATCTCTCATATCAAAATTTTTTAAAGCTTTATTTTGGTTGATATAATCCTTATAGAGAGGAGGATCTACTAACTGAGAACAGAAGTTCATATCTTTGCAAATTTCATCGAAAAATTCTCTATCGTTCTCTAATCTTTTTTTAAACGTTCTGGAATAAATAAGGGGAAACCAATACTTTACCCTTTGCTCTAAATCTAAGTCCTTCAATATGTTATACGTGAGAAGATTTTGCTCCATCGTTTTTGGCGGGTAATAACTAGTTGGAGCACACAAAATCAGAGTTTTGACCATCTTAGGATATTTTAAGGCAAATTTCTGAGAAATCATAGCACCCATACTTGATCCACATAAGTGGATACCTTCCGTTATACCAAGAAAATCAAGTAAATGTTTAAGATCTTCAATAAGTAGCTCCATCGTATATGAAAAGTCTGGGCGAGAAGATTTCCCGACTCCGCGGTTGTCAAACGCAACTACAGTCATTTTATCCCTGAAAAAATCAATCTGATAATTCCACATTTGTAACTTCGTGAAGGTGCCACTTACAAAAACTATAGGCTCTCCGCTTCCTTCCATTATATAGTTTATTTCAATATCATTATACGAAAAAATAGGCATTTTATTCACCGTTTTCTAATATTTATAAATAATAATAAAATTATACATAAAAAGCTTCCATAAAATTTCGAGAAATGAATAATTTGCCCTCTGAGGTAGCTTTTCCCATTGATAGTGGGCTGTTCTATAAAATTAAAATAAAAAAATGGTATTATTAATTTAAAATATCCGTGGCTGCGATTGTAAAGTATGTGAACATGCCTGTCGAATCTCCATAAATCTCCCTTTGACCAGTCACACAATGGAACGCCATCAGTTCAACATAATCTCCCTCGTTTAAATATACGATATCAGAAAAACCCGCGGATAAATCGCCGTTTTGAGATGCTTGTGTAGTATACCCCGCTTCTTCGACGCCCTCTCTATACGCTGCCACAAATATCCTCTCTCCATCATGCATAGAGCTAAACATAATCATTCCCGAAATGAGATAATACCCCGAAGTAGGACAGATAAATCTATCTGATGTTATATTAAAGTCATCTGTCGTGTCATAATCTAAGACGGTAAAATTAACGACATTCCAGCAGAAGCCCGGGATAGCGTAACTATAATTTAGGAACGCTCTTGCTAAAGGCTTAGGGGGTTCTACCTGACTAATAAGTTGCTGGTAATTATATAGCGAATAGGCTCCAAGTCCAAGCCCTGAGAGCCCTACAATAAGCACCAAAATACTAAATATTGAGACTTTTCGTTTTCCCACCATTCTTCACCTTATTTTTTCTTATTTGGTATCACTTTTTTTTAACTATTAGTTATTTAATGATATAATTATTTCTCTCGCGGCATTAATATATTTTATTGTCCACTTTGGTTTTTAAAAAAAAGTAAAAAAAAATTATTTTGAAAAAAGTAATTAAGTAGAATTAAGCAAATTTAAAAAAAAAATAAGTTTATAGAACTGCTTTTCTAACAATAATAAAGTTTTATTCTCTAAATTCTAAGGATCTCATCTACCCTCAGAGATAGTCTTTCTTACATAAATAGGTTTCTCAAGCATAACTTTATAGATTTCATTCGCTCTTCGCTCGATTAACTCTCTTTTTTGAGTCTGACCTCTCTTAGAATTATGGTATCTATCCATAGCAATCTTTCGCCACTTCTTTTTCCACGATGGGAAGCCCGTTTTAACGTAGCGTTCCCGATTTGGGAAGTCCCGACATACCCAGTTAAACACGATAAAGTACCTCTTGATGCCTGAGTCCACCGTAAGATTGTGCGAGCGTACTCCTAAATTTCTGAGGTGTTGAATAAATCTGCCCTCCACAGCGTCCTGGAGCTCTCCTTCGACAATTGCCGCCTCGTAATATATCTTGTTCTCGTCAAAGTATTCTCTAACAAGATCAAAACAATTACCCCGGCATAGGAGTATTCTATCACCCTTGCTGTGGTTAAGCGCTCTAAGAGCTTTGATAACTACCTTTAGAATGTGTTTCTTCGGTTGATCATCGTTCTTGTTCTCTTCGTTATAGAGGACAACTGGAACCGATTGAAAAATAGTCTTTCCCGTGCTCGTGTCTCGAAAGCCAATAAAGGCGTTGCCGACAAGATCACCTGTCCCCGCATCGTCAATTTCTATAGTCCTTCCCTTCCACTCGCGGGGATTTATTGTGGATTGGCACGTTTCTTGAACGTCTTTTTTCGTTTCTGTCTTCATAATTTCAATTTATATAATATTCGGGATCATAAATATGTTATGACTTTGTCCTAACTACTCGTTTTTTCTTAATTTTCTTAAAGAATATTTTACAATTTAAGACGATTTTAAATAAAAATAAATATTCAATAAACTACTTTCCATATAAAAAAGAGTGAAATCTATATGGGACATAAATTTGGATATTACGCCCTGAAAATGCCTTTAGAAGACGTTCTCAGCAGAACTCACTCATTTTGGGCAACTAATAGCGGAAAAATTAACAGTCAAACAAAATTACCAAATTCGTTACTATATACCCTTCTTATCCAGCGCGATATATCTATGATGTCGTACGGAGAAAAGTACACAATGAAGATAGGTTATAGTCTTGTCAATGAGACGACCTATGTTAGCGTTGAAGTAGCACTTTCCATGGGCTATGGCATGCAATGGCTAAAACCACAAAGTTTAATGAAACGATGGGCTCTAGAATTAGGAACTACGCCTATGAAACTCGAACGGACTATTGCTCCACAATTCATAAAAATATTT
>JAUWNA010000421.1 GCA_030612905.1 Promethearchaeota archaeon | reverse complement strand
ACTTCTTCAGCGTCTCTGGTTAGCGCAAAGAATTCGCCAGCTCCACTTAATTGTCGGAATTGGATATTGCCTAGCGCAATCATCTTCTTTATGATATCGCCGTATGTTGCCATATCAAATCTCGAGGTTAGCATGAATCTAACCGCTTTTTTCTGATAAGCGTATTCACTTATAACTTGTAAAATTTCTGGAAGCACGTAGGGCATTACGATAATAATTGAAGATTTTACTCTATAAATAGCATCCTTCATAGCTGCAACTAGAGCCTCTCGTCCTACAATCTGCCACGTCGTAATATCCATTATTTCTGGAATTGAACTTGAAGTGTTGTGTATATCACTAAGCTTCCCTTCGTTCTTTTCGGCCAACTCTGTAGCGTCGTCGATGGAGTTCATAAAGTGGAGCGTGAAATCGGCGATCGCATCTTTGATGTTTTGCGTTGTATCTCGAGTAGTGTTCGATAAACTATTTTGTAAAGTTTTCGCATTTTCTTCGTATTTAGACTTATGATCAATAAGCATTTCGCTTAAATTTCTATCTAAGTCTGCTGATTCGTCTCCCCACAAGTTAATTTCAGCGGTAATTTTGTCAGAAGTATCTCTTTTTCCGCCAGTGAATTTATCATCAAGGTCTCTAATCCAATCCTCTTTAATTCTTTTGATATCGGTGTCATAAGTAGTATAGTGCCTTAATGACTCGTCTTTATGTTTATTAATTGCTTCGTCGTATTGTTTATGGTGAGTTTTAAGCGAATTCTCTAGCGAATCTTTAAGCTTAACAGTGGTATCGGAGCAATCCTTTACGCTGCTTTGTAAAGTGTTATCGATCTCTCCCGACATATCGCTCGCAAGCGTTTCTAATTGTACATTTATGGTCTCTTGTGCTTTATGATCTAAATCGTTGGTTTCGCTGACGACATTATCGTTCTCTAATGTTATAATATCTGTGATGTCCGTTTTCATGCTGTCCGAAGTATTTCGTGTATCTTTTACATATGTCTCACTTGTGTTTGTAAATTCGTCTTTCATAGGTTCAGTATATTTGAGAATGTTTTGAATCGTAGTTTCATGTCTTGCTTTATACTTCTTCTTTTTACCCATCCAAAAAAATCCCTTTTTGCCCATTTCAGCCGAAAAATCAGTAAACCTATTAGCGTGTTCTAAAAGATTATCAATTAAGGTTAACGTCATATTTTTAAATTCATTGGTTTGGTCAGTTAACGTTCTATGTCTTTCGTCGACTGTTGCTTTTAAATTAGTTTGAAGGGTGTCTGTGGTGTTCTTAAGGTGGTTTAAGTGTTCTTTCAATAGATTTGAAATCCTTTCTTTAAGGTCTACGATTATCTTGTCCATTCTTTCCAAATATTTTTCAAGAATTTGTTCCATTCTAGGTTTAAGATCGTTTGCGATAGTTTTATGGCGATCTACATGATCATCTAAATCCCTTTTCAGTTCTCTCTCTAAATCTTCTACTCTTTTTGAAAAATCAGATAATAAATCTGAAATTAATCCAGTTAAACTATCCTTGGTTTTATTTACCGTAGATTCGTTTTCTCTTACTCTAGTATCTGAGATATTTTTGATATCTGAATTTAGTGTCCCCATAATAGAATGAAGATTTTCTTCCAAAGTTTTAGATGTATCCGTAAACCGGTTTCTTGAACTGTTAATTCTGTCTCTTTTATTATTGTTTTTAGTGTCTGAATCCTCAAAAAACGCTTTTATTTGGTCGTCAACAGCAGTTACTACTTCATTAATGCTTTTATCTTGGATAGCCTGTAAACTTTCAAATCGATCTGATTGATCAGATAAAATTGAATCTTTTATTTTAGCAATTTCGTCCCTAAACAGCTTAGACTCTCCGATGTATAATTCGAAGTATGGTTCTAATGGAATAAACCTGTCGATAATTCCAGTTACTTTTTTGAGAAAGCCCTTTTCAACTAACCAATTGGTAATCTCAATAACGCTTTCATACGTCAATTCAGGGTGATTTTCCGTTAAAGTTAAATAAACTTCCGACGAAGTTGCTCTGGGGACTCTAAGATAGACGATATATACGTTAATTTGGTCTTCAGAGAAACCATATCTCGTGAAAATTTCCTTCGTAAATTCTTTTAAGCTCATAAGCTTTTCTCCATTTGTAAAATTAAAATATAATAAAATTCATATTAATTTAGTTAAAATAAATTTAATCTGAATTTCTTTTTAATATTATTTAAAATATTTTATATTATATATAATAATATTTTCAAAACGATAATATTAAAACTTAAGGATTAAGAAGCTTCATTTTTTGAGACTTTAATACAGTATCTAAAAATAAGCTTAAACATAATCAAAAAGATAAACGAAAAATTTTAGAAATTAAAACTATACTTAAACTTTAAAATTTGCTTTCAGATTAAAAGTATTTTTATCCTTTTCAATCGGGTAATTTTATTCCTCAATCCTTTTTATATACCCTTTTTTTGTATTAATTAAAACAATTTAGTGAAAAAAAAAATGAAAAAATTAAGTAAAATTCTCTTAGGTACAATTTTTCTAATGATCCTTGTTTCGACGATTACGTCTTTCAATGTCGTAGCCGTTGGCGATCCAGTTGATACTGTTGAAGTTTCTGGGGATACAACTCAAGCACATGTACAAGCTAACACTATGACACAGTTTAGATTTAGAAATAGGACTCGGTTAAGAGTTGAAGCTAATGTTAATTTAGACATGGACTTTGATTGTGACGCTTTAAGAATCGGTGCAAAAGATTTTGCCCTTGAAATTGAAGCTACAGGCGATCTTCAAATGACTATGACTTGTACTGAGGAACAAAAAGAATTAGGTTTACAAATGGGCTATACATACCAAATTAGAAA
>JAUWNA010000202.1 GCA_030612905.1 Promethearchaeota archaeon | reverse complement strand
TCGAACCCAGCAAAATCGAACTATTCTCAAACATACGGGCCATTAAACGTTATTTAAATGATCAAAATTTAGACGATTTCTCGGACAAAACAAGCGTGAATCGAACCCTTAACCGTTTCTATTTAAATTTCTCTCAGAAATATAAAAATCTCCCATGCAATAATCTGAGTGGTTTTTCTAATAAAAGAATAAAAATAGACCCACTAATTCTAAGAAAGATATATAATAAATTTCAAGAAAATGGAATCACTATAAAAAAAGTTGAGCAATACACTAACATTCATTCTAGTAATATTTTTCACAGAGAAAATACTATTTCTCAAATTAGTTTCTTTAAATTAGCTTATTATATGAATAAAGAATTAGGATATAATTCGATATTTGATCTATTTGGTCAGCAAGAAATTCCACATGAGGTATATATTGGTACACATCAAGAAATATCCATTAAAAAAGATGGGAATTCTGCAGAATTAATAGCTATTTTACTTGGAGATGGTCACCTAAGCAAAAATAATAGACATGTCTCAATTACATTAAATAATATTGATGAAGAACGCTATGTTGACTATGTTAAAAAATTATTAAATAGCTTTTTTCCAAATTGCTTTTTTGACTCTCTAAAGCCGAATTCAAAAGCAATTTCAATCCAATCTTCTTCCAAATATGTTCATTACGCTTTAATAAAATTAGGATTGATCGCAGGAAATAAAGTTGAAAATCAAGTGGGGTGTCCACCTTGGGTTTTTCAAGAAGAACCGACAATAACAGGATCTTTAAAAGGTCTATTCGATACTGATGGTTCAATAGTTCTTGATAAAACTTACAATCATTTAATTTTACGTTTTACGAGTGGTTCAAAACCTTTAACTAAAGGATTTAAACAATTATGTGATCTTTTAAATATAAAAACTGGAAAAATTATTGATAACTATTCTCAACCAGATCCTAGAACGGGTAAAATATATAGAATTTTTTGGGTTCAAATTGCTTCATTAAACCATATAAAAAAATTTTTTCAAAAAATTAAACCAGAAAAATTATTAGATCCTTATCGTCGCATGTATATAGGAACATCAATGATTTTCGAGACAATTTTGCCATATCACATAAAATCAAATTCTATCCATAATAAAATTTATCAGGATTTTCCAAATAATAATGATCGATTGTTTACTAAGAATTTTGCCTTATATCTTAAATCTTTAACAGAAAAAGTATTGATTAAAAATAAATTTAAGACTGTTGCAGGAATACCTTTTTCAGGTAAAATTACAAAACAAATGATAGACAAAGCTTTAATACTAAGCTATACAAAGAGAAAAATTATTATTTCAAAAGATAAATCCAAAATTCACCAAATTAGAAACAATCTAAAATTAGAAATCTGTAAAATTATATCAGAAATTATTATAAGTGCTAAATTTAAATTGAACAATCTCGAAATCTTAAATGAATTGGATAATACTTTATTAAAAATTAATCATCCCGAATTATTGTTGAAATTAGAAAATCCTGTTACCAGAAATCTATTAAGAAATTATTTTTCTAACCTAATTAATTATATTCAAGAATTAGAAAAAAATATTAGAAGATCTACAAAAACACCTATTTATAAAATTAATAAAATATATGGTTTAGGTGATAGAGAGGGTTATCAAATTTACAGATTCTTAAAAAAAACTTTTCCGTTAGTTTTTCAATAAAAAAAGTTACATTGGAAGGTTTTGAAGAGAATTAAAAATTTGTAGATAACTTACGTTTTTAACTTTTAAAGTTTTAATTGATAATATAGAAATAAAATTGAAATTTATAATAAATAAAAAACTATAAAGAAAAAAAATGGTGATTTACTATTAAAATCAGTTTAGTGGGGTTAGGAGGATGTGGAAAGACAAGTCTTTACTCTGTAGCTTTTGCTGAGAAAACTCCTGAAGATACCAAGAGATTAAGTCCAACTATTCTCTATGAAACTAGACGACATCCGTTCTTAGGTCTTCAAGTCGGCATATATTTTCATTGAGTGTTATACTCTGAAAAGTGCATTTGACTTCGGAGGTCAGGAACAGTACCGTAAAGAGTATATGGAAAAGCCCGAAGTATTTCGAGGAACGGATATTTTGATTTGTGTCGTTGATTTACACGACCCAAATTCCTTCGATCAAGCAAAAGAATATTTTGAAGGATTGTTGGATATACATCGTAAAAACAACGAGAAGCCGAAAATCTTTTTGTTCCTTCATAAATATGATACAGAAAAAATAGATTATTGAATCTATTTCTGAAAGATTATCAGAAGGAACTTTTAGATACAAACGTAAAAAATGTTAAGGAAGTCTTCTTGGACATATTTAAAGGTTACGATTTTGATTATATGTTAACGAGCATTTATCAACAAGACGAATTAGCCAAGGTTTTTCGGGATATATTAATTTCGTCTTATAAGGATTTGAAAAAAAGCGTAGAAAAAGCTGAAAGCCAATTAGAAGAAATTAAAGCAAAAATAATCGTTTCTGATGTTTCTGGAAACGTCATAGTCCATAACGTTCAAGGTGTAAGCAGTGGTTTGATGCTTCGCGGAGATTTAAGAGATTTCATCGACGCGTGTAATACGGTAAGAGAGAACATCTTTATGTCTGATTCGGCTCAATTTAAAGGGTTGAACGAGGATGGAAAGGAAATTGAACTCCACATCTTTAAATACATTATTTCGGTACTCGTAATGAAAACAGGAGAGTTGGATAGAGAATCTCAAGATAAATTAAATATTTTGTTAAACGACATGAAACTATTTGCAGATTTGATCATCTCTGCGCATTCGGATTAAAATTCTCACAGAATTAATTTAATTTTTACTTTAATCTCTTTTTTGTATTCAAATCTTTAACATTGCCTATATTGCTTCTTTATCAATACCTAATCATTTTTATGTATCTTTATTGAATCATCTTCTTCTAGTTCTTTTACTCTTGTGGGTTTAGTATCATCTAAGGGGTCATCGCAAACCCAGCAAACATTTTCCAATAGCATCCTCAGTTTCATGATCACATAGAACATTTTTATATTTCTTGCATCCACACTCTAAAGTTTGAAAACTTAATATCAAATTCTTTTAACTTATTTTCAACTAGTAATAAGTCTTTTTCGGGAATTATGAATGAACCTCTTCCTAATTTCATTCCTTGTAATTCTTTTACTAGCCCTTTCTTTTCATATTCATATAATTTCTCATAATAGTGTTTTGTGCTTTTATATCCATATAATATTCTTTTTAGTTTCATTTTAGCAGCATTATTTATCGCTCTTAGATTTAAAGTTATGATTTGATATGGTTTAAATTCAAGAGTTTGTTTTAAAATTTCTTTATAATTAGAATTTCCATAAAGTAATTGTCCTTCTGCCAAGATATTTTCAATAAAAATGGTATCCCAGTTATTAATGTCCTCCGGAAAAAAGAACACACATTGGATAGAGCGGTTTAATTCTTTTCCTAGGCTTAAAAAATAGTTAAAAATTGTGTTTTCCATTATTTTAGAAGTATCTCGCTTAAATAAAACACAGATGTCAATATCACTCTCTTTATTAAATTTTCCAGAAGCTAAAGAACCAAATACTACAACGCTTTCAATTTCTTCATATTTGGAGACATTGTTATCTATAAAATTCTTGATTATATTTTTAATCTTCTCTAATTGTGGATTTTTTCCGTAATATTCCATCTGTTTTTTTTCAAATTTTATATTAAGATTCATCTAATAACACCTTATTGCATATTTCTTCTAATTTGTAATATTTCTCCTTTAATACATTAAAATCATTATCCGTCCCACTAAATCCATAAGTAAATTTTGGACGAATTTTATTTTCAATATCTTGAAATAATCGCCACACATTCTCTGTTTCCTTTTCAAAGATATTAGAATTATTTTCCAAAACAACCCTTACTTTTTGATGTTTGTTAATATGTACTCGATGTTTTGCAGCACAGCATTCAATTAAATGAAATATCGAAAGAAAATATAATTCAGTTCTAGAAGGTTTTGAATTAACTTCATTTTCAGCATCGTTTTTAAAATTCAAATATAATTTTTTATGATTTTCAAATCTACTCATGTTTAATATCAAATTCCTTTTTCGTAATATAATAATGCGAAAGAATTTATAAATATTTACGCCTATTTTTTTTTTTATTTCACCCCTCTAATAGTGCTAAATTTGAGCAAATGTTTTAGAAAAATTTTTGTTATTTGCATTATTTTTATTAATAGTATAAAATGTCAGAAAAAGTCGAAGATCGAATAAAAGAATTAGAAGAACGATTGGCTTCCACCAAGGTAAACAAAGCTACACAGAAAAGTATAAATTTCATTAAAGCACAACTGGCCAAACTCCGAGAAGATGTGATTCGCATTGCCAGTTCTAAAAAGGGTGGCGGCGCCGGCTTCGGTATTAAAAGAACAGGAGATGCCCAAGTGGCATTCATTGGATTTCCCTCAGTTGGGAAATCTTCTTTATTAAATTTACTAACTGAAGGTAATACTCATTCTAAAGTTGCAGCATATGATTTTACTACTGTTGCAGCCGTACCTGGTATGATGGATATCGAAGAAGCGAAAATTCAGCTTATTGATTTACCTGGAATAATTTTGGGTGCTGCTACTGGTAAGGGGCGAGGAAAGGAAGTATTAGCAGTAGTACGCTCGGCAGAGTTAGTGTTAATTATAATATGTTTTCGTTCTGATGGAACGATTAATCTTTCTGATTTGAAAACTATTAGAATGGAGTTGAATAACGCAGGAATCCGGTTAAATACAAGACCA
>JAUWNA010000317.1 GCA_030612905.1 Promethearchaeota archaeon | reverse complement strand
TACTCCAACAACAAAAGCGGTAATAACGATATAGTTTGGCCAGTAGGCTAAATCAAATGTTGCAGGATTAGTTCCCCATCCTATTAATGCCATTACTCCTTGTACGACCATGAGTGAAAGCACAACAAATCCCATTCCCATCGCATATTCTTCTTCCCTGAACATACCAATTCCAGCTACAAGACACCAGAAGCCCAAGACTATTGAAATTAAACCTTGACTTCCAAAAACCGTGAGAGCTGCAGCTAAATCGGAATTAGTAGCGAAATCAGCTAACCAAGAAGGAACTATGATTCCGGTCCATGCCAAGAAGTCCATAACGCCTTTAAACAAGTAAAGTAGACCCAGTACGATCATTATAATATTTAAAAGCTCGTTCGAATCTTTCTTCTTTTCTTTTTGTTTACTCATTTTTTATCAAACCTTTTACATTTAACAAATGATTAAATGCTGAGTATGAAGATGTTTTACCCATTATATAAATTTAATTTATTTAAATTAAATAATAAGGAAAATTATTTAAATTTCTAAGACAATTTTGTGTTAATTATTGATTTTTTCAATTTCAAGTAGAAATGAAAAACTTCTTATCGCCGGATAAAATTTATTCTAATGTGGAAAATGGGAAACTTAGTAAAGCTATAGCTGCTGAGCTGTTGATCTCATTAATCGAAGGAAGCGATAACCCAACCACTCGTGCTGAATCAATTGATATTTCTGAGAAATTGAAAATTCGTGATAAAAAAATCTTTAAAATCTTAGAAAATTCTCTATTATCCGACGAAAGCCCATTAGTTAGGAAATCAGCTGCGAAATTCATTGGACAAATTTTCTTAAAAGAAGGCTTAAACACGCTAATATGGGTTGTACAGCACGATAAATCGCCACTAGTTATAGCTACTATTTCTGATTTAAGTAGCAGACTTAATAGTGCTCGATTTGAGTCGTTATGTAAAGAAATAGATATATATTTGGCAGAAATAGCATTATCCATTGGTATAGTTCAAAATGAAGCAAAATTTATATTAGATTTGGAGGCTATATTTGCTCAAAACGAAACCGATTACGAGCTCGCGTTAGAAGCTTATCAATTTTACAAAAAATTAAAAGATAATAAACTTGGAGAATCTTGGCTCACGATAAGGAATAAACGCATCGAATCCTTGAGTTTCAATTATTATAATTGGAAATATTTGAAAGAGATCCCTAGTATGTTTGACTCACTTTCTGAATTGCAAGACCCCATGGTTTATTTAAATTATTTAGGAAAGATTGGTCTTAAAAGCAATATAATTCTCAAAGTACCCGACTCACTAGCGTTAATCACAAATCTTAAAAAATTGAATTTAAGTAGAAATAATATTAAGGAATTTCCAAAATCAATTTTATCACTTTCTTATCTTAAGTATTTAGACATAAGTCATAATAAAATTTCTGATATACCTGTGGAAATTAAAAACTTAAACTCATTGGATGTTCTGAGAATTAACCATAATCCATTTCGAAAAATTCCAAATTTTTTAAGAGAATTCTTGCTTACACTTCAAGATTTTAAAATTTAAATACTTCTACACTTTTATTTAATATAATTATTTAAGGAATAAAATAGAAAGTAAATAAAAATAATAATAATAAAAAAAATAAATTTAGAATTTTGGTGTAAAATTTGGAAGAAAAGAAAAAAATATTGAATGGTGGCGATGTTTTAATAAAATGTTTACTCGAAGAAGATATTAAATATCTGTTTGGAATTATTGGTGGGCAATTTTTAACTATGTTTGATGCAATTTACAAATGGGGTAAAGAGAAGGGCATTGAAACCGTGATGTTTAGACATGAACAGGCTGCTGCTCATGCAGCTGATGCTTGGGCAAGAGTAACTAATAAACCAGGAATTTGTTTTGGAACGGTTGGTCCAGGTGCAACTCAACTCGTTCCGGGCGTTGGTGCAGCATGGAGCGATAATATGCCGATGATTGTAATTGTACCTCAAGTAAATAGTAAATTTGCAGATTCCTTCACTTTACAAGGAAACCTCGACCAAATTACTATGTTCAAACCGATTACTAAATACCAAAAAAGTATTAGAACAATTGAAGAAATTCCTAACGCCGTCCAAAAATGTTTTAGAGAAGCTACGAGTGGTCGTCCAAGACCTGTCTTATTGGAAATCTACGAAGATGCTTTTCTTGCTGAGACTGAAGAAGACAAAATTTCTATTCTCACTTCAAATAAATACAGGGCTCTTGTGAAACCTACTGTTGATAGCGCATTAATTAAAGAATCGTTGGAATTACTATTAAAAGCAGAAAAACCTTTAATTGTTGCTGGAGGGGGTGTTTCTCGAGCAGAAGGAGGGAACGAGCTTCAAGAATTTGCTGAGTATTTAAAAATCCCTACGCTAACATCTATTATGGGGATTGGTACTATTTCAAGCCAATCAAAATCTTTTGTTGGGTCAACTATAGCTGGTGCTGGTTTAAAAGCAGCCGCAGAAGCAGATGTAATTTTAGTTCTCGGTTGTAAATTTACTCATATTATGGCTCATGGTCAGGAACCATTTTGGAAGGATTCACAAACAATGATCCAAGTCGATATCGATCCAACCATTATAGGTCGAGCTAAACCAATTACTTTAGGTATTATAGGAGATTGTAAGCAATTTTTAAAACAAATCCTTGAAGAAGCAAAGAAAGGACAAAAAATTGAACAAAGAGATTGGTTGGAGGACATGGTCAAAGCAAGAGAAAATTACATAACGACAATGATAAAAAAAGCATCGAAAGATAAAATACCAATTGTTCCTCAACGATTAATAAAAGATATTTTAGAAAGTATAGATGATGATGCAATTTTAGTTTTAGACGGTGGAGATATTGTATGCTACGCTATGGAACAAATAGATATCCACAAACCAAGGCCTCCACTTTCTACTATAGAAGCAGTCGGTATGGGCCATTTAGGTACTGGAATTCCTTACGGTATTGGTGCTAAATTAGCAAAGCCTGATAAACAAGTTGTAGCCATAACTGGAGACGGATCATTTATGATGAACATTCAAGATCTTGAAACAGCCGTTAGATTGGGATTAAAAAACCTAATATACATTGTTGCCAATAACAGTGCGTGGGGCATGCTTAAATCAGGGCAAAAACTCTTCGTAGGTAAGCGTTACATTGATGTGGATCTACCACCTTTTGACTATGCTAAATGTGCTGAAGGATTTGGTTGTTATGGAGAAGTAGTTACTGATCCTAACGAGATTAAACCCGCATTCGAGAGAGCAAAAAACGCGGGGAAACCTGCCGTAATAGATATAAAGATAAGTTGGTCGATCCCAGATTCTACAAAATTGCTTGGGAGCATGGGCATCTTATAACCAATAAATTAGTTCTTTCTTTTTTTAATTATAATTAATAGAGTGTGAGATATATGAAAGGAGTAGTATTTGTAGGAAAACATCAAATTGAAATAAACGACGACATACCTAAACCAGAGGTTCTTTCTGACGAGGTATTAATAAAGGTAAAGTAATATGACAATAACTGTTATTAATTTAAGGTCATCTATTGATAATCTTCAAAGAGATATTGATAAAGAAATTGAGAAGCAATTAAGGGCTAAATCTTTAAAAGCATTTGC
>JAUWNA010000390.1 GCA_030612905.1 Promethearchaeota archaeon | reverse complement strand
AGGTGTGGAAATTCTAAACAGTTTCGCTGAACAAGAGTTAGAGATTTTTACAGAAATTAACACCCTAATAATTCAAGAAGCTAATTTATTAATTGAAAATAATGATTATCCAAAAGCCGCTAATCTGGTGAAAACTCAAGCAGATTTTTTCAAACGAATTGCAAGGGAAGATATTCAAAATCTAATGTTAAAAAAAACCTTAGATATCCTCTTAATTGGTAAAATTTACGATCAATTTTTTAAAGTGTATCGTGAATTATCAAAGAAAACAAAAAAGGAGTATTTAAAGAATAAACTTGCTATTATCATAGAAAAGTTTAATGAGATAGTAGAGGAACGAGATTACGAAGAAAATGAAAAAATATTTGAGCTTTTTATCTCAATTATTAGAGAGCAAATGTTATACGAGCAATCTAAGGAAATTAGTGAAATCTTTATAGAATCAATCAAAGTCGAAGGATTAAAAATTGTCGAAAGTGGCGAGGATAAATTTGTCATCGAAGCTTCACTGGTTTTAATTAAAAAAGCTACAGATATTTCTTTAGCATATATGGAAAAACCAGAATTGAGCTTCAATAAAATTTATAAGAGGATTACAGAAATATATATAACATTAGACGATTTATCTTCTGCTCATGCTATTAACGATAAAATCGACGATAAATGGCTTAAAGCTGAGCTTAATAAGAGAATCGAAAATCTCGAGGCTGAAAAAAGCGCCATTATCGTTAAAAAAGCCGAAGAATCTTTTGAAGGGGAAATTTTAAAAGAAAGGCTCTCGATAATTCAGAACAAAGCAAGAGAGGCGCTCCATGATAAGGAAAGGGAATTCAAACAGAGAAAAGCTCTAAAAAGAACCTATTACATTGATGCGTTAGAGTATTTGGGTACGCAAGATTTAGATAATGCTATAGAAAAATATAAAGAAAGCATAAATCATTTAATTAGAATAAAAAAATATAATTTAGCTGGCGTTTCTTTAGCAGTACTTTTCTTATTGCTTATCAAACAGAAAAAGGTTGAAGATATTAACAAAATACTAATACGCACAAAAACTAGTCTATCAAGTTTAGAAAAATCATTTACAGAAACTTTTCCGGTATCTTTGGTTGAATACCTCATAGATATTGAGAAATTAAGCGATCCCGTCGTGTTGAATGAATCAATACAGTTTATGGAAAATTTACCGTTATTTGAAGAAGAAATCCTCCTAATCTCTGATATTTTAGGCAAGTCACATAAAATGATTAGTGAGCCTGAAGATTTAAAAAAGCAAATTATTGAAATCGAGAAAATAAAAGATAAAATTAACGAATTAGCTAAAAGTATACAAAAAGAAAGAAGAGATATTGCAAGAAGAAAATTGATGAAAAATCAATATTGGAAATTAGCTTTAGAGGACCTTTCTAACAAAAAATTTCAAGTAGCCATAAAAGAATATAGTGATACAATTCCTAAATTGCTGGAAAAGAATTTTTATAAGCAAGCTTCAATAAGTCTGATATTAAGCACGCTTTTAATAGTAAAAACAAAGGGCGCATCATTAGCTAAATCCTATTTAAATGATAAACTAGCGAAACATAAAGAATACGACTTTGAAGAAATGCCAGAGATACTAATCACAAAAGAGCTTCTTTCAGCGTTAGATAATAACTCTTTAGAACTAATAGGTTTATGTTTAGACCTTTTAATAGAAAAATTAACTCTTTTTGACCCTGAGATCTCATTACTTGAATCTCTTTTACCCGAAAAAGAAGAACGAGGAGAACAAGAAGTAAAATTAACGCGGAAAGAAGTAGGCGACTTAAGTAGACTTAATATAGAAATTGATCAAAGAATGAGTAAATTGCTGCAAAAAATGGGAGACACTCGGAGAGAACAAGAAGAATTTCTAAAGAAACGTAGCGTAATGAAAAAGAGATATTACAAAGATGTAATTATATCACTTGAAAGTAACTCATTTAAAAAGGCGGGTCTACAATATTTCGAATTAGCAAAAGCAATATCAAAAAGAAAAGACCTTAGAACCAGTTCGCTATTAATTCTTTTACATGGATTGTCCCTTTTAAAAGCAAACGAGCCGATTAAAGAAATAAAAACAAAAATTAAAAGCTTTCTTGACTCATTAGGTTTAAATAAGCAATTAGTAGAAGATACCTTTCATATAACTCTCATAAAAATTTACCTGGATGTGATTTCGCATAATCTTGATAAATATCTTCCACATATAAGAAGTATGTTAGAATTATTACCTCTATTTGAAGAAGAAAAACAGTTAATTGAAATTTAAAAAGTACTAGCTATTGTACTTTGTGCAAATTTCATGAGATCTTTTACACGCATCCTTAATGTAACTTCAGTAACGCGTGCTAGCTTGCTAATCTCTTTTTGAGTGCGGTTTTCATTACAGTTCCTAGATCCAATATAAATAGCTGCAGCAGCTATCCCCTTTGGGTCTTTTCCTGCAGAATTAAAACCATTTTTAGTGGCAGTTTCTATAATTTTAACAGCTATATTTCTACATTGCATAGATAGCTTCAACTCGGAGTTAAATCTATCCACATATCTATCAGGTGTAAAATGTTGCACCTTCAAATTTAACTTTGGTAAAATTTCCATCAATATTAATCTATAGCTCTTAATTACTTTCTTTTTTGGTATTTGTGCGACTTTTGTAATTTCTTCTACAGTTCGAGGGATGCCATGCACTCTTAATGCGCAAAATATTGAAGCAGCGAGTAGAGTGTCGATACTTCTCCCCATTGTTAACTTTTTCTTTACGGTTTGCGTATAAATTCTTAGTGCATCCTCAGCTACGGTATCTGAAATACCTAATCTTTTTTGTAACCTTTGTAAGTTGGGTAACGCAATCCATAAATTTCTCTCGTAGCTAGTAGTTAAGGATCTATGAATTTTTGCCAGTCTATTGAATTTAGATTTGTATTTAGGGCTTAATAAAATCCCCCGTGCGTCTCTATTACCCC
Organism: Promethearchaeota archaeon; assembly: GCA_030612905.1. Classification (GTDB taxonomy): domain Archaea; phylum Asgardarchaeota; class Lokiarchaeia; order Sigyniarchaeales; family SOKP01; genus SOKP01. The sequence continues at coordinate 102 of JAUWNA010000390.1, read as the reverse complement.
TTATAATCGTTCGTGGGCCTATAGGACTATAAACTCTTTCGTTACTCTTCCTTTTTTGGATTTCTTCTTGGGTGAAAGCTCTTCGAGGCGAATCGTCAAGAA